>NZ_CM001792.1:2938591-3238591 GCF_000340475.1 Oceanobacillus kimchii X50 | reverse complement strand
TTCTTCTGCAGGAATTATCTTAGAATCACAAGGGACAGGATTAGAGGTTAACATCGTTACACCGCAAAATATAACAGAAGTTACAGCAGAGATGTATGAGAATGCATTACTTACAGCAGGAGCTGAAGATGCGACAGTGAATGTTGTTTCACCAGTACAAGTTTCTGGCCACTCTGCACTTACAGGTATTTATAAAGCCTACGATGTAGAGGGAGAGCAATTAGATAAAGAAAGAATGGAATTAGCAAATGAAGAGCTGAATGTTGCAACTGATCTTGTTGACAATGGTGATGTCAATCAAGAGGAAGTAAGTAATTTATTAACAGAAATAAAAAAAATGATTGCAGAACAAAATCCAGCGACAAGAGAAGATGTAGAGCAAATTGTAAGTGAGCAACTCAATAAATTAGAAATTAACTTAAGCGAGCAAGATCGCCAAATGCTAGTGGATTTATTTGATAAAATGAAAGAGTTAGAAATAGATTTTGGAGCAGTAAAGGAGCAACTCGATAGCATTACAAATTCCATTGTTGAGAAAGCTGAAGATCTCGGGCTTGATGAAGGATTTTGGGATAAAGTAGCGAACTTCTTTAGGGATTTATTTCGTTCTATAGGAAATTTATTTAGTTAATTGATTGATTTTAAAAGTAATTTTGGAACAAACAATAGCTGGAAGGATCGTTGACAATGATCTTTTCAGCTATTTTTATTTACTAAGTGAGAATGGGGATGGTATAAAATCGTAAAGTGAAAAGTCAGTTCGTAAGTAGAGATAATGAATCTCTACTTACGAACTGCTAACGTTGATAGAAGCAATGTTTTAGCTACACATTTAAATTTTCGGAACGAACGTTTTACAATCCGTTTCTTCACTTGTAGAAGCTTGTCTACCCTTATGACTAACCACGTAAATTGCATCAGCCATGCATCTGTTTCCAACAGCCCAATACGTACAGTTATTCACTTCACAAAGTACATCTTTTGCCATAAAAACACCTCCTCTTTTTTATCATTAGCAACTACTGTTTATTTCATACAATACAACCAAAATATTCATAATAAATAGAAATTTAACCCCTTAATATAATTAATCATTCTGGTGAAGTTTCACTTAACTATTTGCATGAGATTATGATTAGAAAAAGAATTTTAATTATTACAGTTTTTCTTGAATAAAGAAGTTTTGACATAATAGGAATATATAAGTATATGAATATATCATTTATATTACATTTGTAATAGTTTTAGAGTATAACGTAATTATTGTAACTTACACTTAAATCTCCTGTAACTGTATTCTCCTTACCCCTGTGATAGGATAGAGTTTGTCAAAATTGAAGGAGGTTATCAGATGAGAAAACTAGTAGCAGCGTTATCAGCAAGTATTGTATTTACAGGCTTGGCTGCAACCACAGTTTCCGCTGAATCAACAGAACATGAAATCCAACCCGGAGAAAGTCTTTGGGAAATTGCAGACCAATATGATACAACAGTAGAAGAGTTAATGGATATAAATGATTTAAAATCAACCGTAGTTCATCCAAAGGATATGGTTTATCTTAATAATATATATACAGTTGAGCGTGGAGATACGTTAACAAGTATTAGTGATGAGTTTGATGTCAAGGTTGCTCAACTTAAGGAGTGGAACAATCTTTCTACTGATTTAATTGTTATAGATCAAGAGTTATCCATTAAAGGGGAACTTGATACTAAAGAGAATAAAGAAACACCGCAACAAGAACAAAATACATCGGATCAATCAGAAGCTGATGAAAGCAATGCTTCTGAATCAACAGAAGAATCTGCACCAGAGGGAGAAACTATCTCTATGTCAGCTACAGCTTATACAGCAAAATGCGATGGTTGTTCTGGTGTCACATACACAGGCATTGATCTAAATAGCAATCCAAATGCTAAGGTTGTTGCAGTTGACCCTAATGTAATTCCATTAGGTTCTGAAGTTTATGTTGAAGGATACGGCTATGCAACAGCTGCAGATATTGGTAGCGCAATTAACGGTAACAAAATCGATCTTCATGTTCCAACAAAAGAAGAAGCAAATAACTTTGGTGTACAACAAGTAGACGTGACTATTGTAGACTAATAATAGTCAATCATAAAAAAAGGGGACCTTTATTCATAAAGGTCCCCTTTTTGGTTATTTTAAAACAAGAGATTATATTAAAGCTGTATCTCGGTTGAATGAGTTGATTTTTCTTCAATTACTTCAGTTGGATCATCACTCAAATCGTTATAACCAACAACTCCGACAGTAACAATAATACAAATAAATAATGCGAGTAGTATCTTTCTCATGGTGCTATCCCCCAAAGTTAATTTCCTATTTTCAGTATAAGGGAAAATAACTGACTTTTCTACATAAAAAACATATTTTTAAATAGGTAATTATAGACAGTAATAATAGGGCAAGATTAAACATTTTAATGGGTTTATGGTAAACTGAGAGAGGTTGATAAATTCTCTCACTCTTAAGGAGGATGATTTAGATGACAAGTAGTAAATTAGATCAATTTTTACAAGAAAATATTTCTGATTTGAAAGAACGTGGACTATATAATGAAATTGATACAGTGCAAGGAGCAAATGGTCCTGAGATAACAATTAAAGGGAAAAAACTCGTCAACCTTTCTTCTAATAATTATCTAGGACTTGCTACTAATAATGAAATGAAGGAAGTAGCCAAAAAAGCAATTGATTCTCACGGTGTCGGAGCAGGTGCTGTAAGAACTATTAACGGAACTTTAGATTTACATATTGAGTTAGAGAAGAAAATCGCTCAATTTAAAGGAACAGAAGCAGCAATCGCTTATCAATCTGGTTTTAATTGCAACATGGCTGCAATTTCTGCTGTTATGGATAAAAATGATGCCATTTTATCCGATTCCCTTAATCATGCATCTATTATTGATGGATGTCGTTTATCGAAGGCAAAAATTATTCGGTTTGAACATTCGGATATGAATGATTTGCGCCAGAAAGCAAAGGAAGCAGTAGAGTCTGGTCAATATAATAAAATTATGGTAATTACTGATGGTGTGTTCTCAATGGATGGAGATATTGCAAAACTTCCTGAAATTGTAGACATTGCTGAAGAATTTGATTTGATTACGTATGTTGATGATGCACATGGATCTGGTGTTACCGGAGATGGAGCAGGTACGGTTAAGCATTTTGGCTTGCAGGATAAAGTAGATATGCAAATGGGGACATTATCAAAAGCAATTGGTGTTATTGGTGGTTATGTAGCTGGAAAACAGTCATTAATTGATTGGCTAAAAGTACGCTCACGTCCATTCTTGTTCTCTACTGCAGTATCTCCGGCTGACGCAGTAGCAAGTAAAAAAGCTATTGAAATGCTAATGGAAAGCACGGAATTAAATGAAAAATTATGGAAAAACGGTGATTACTTAAAACAAGGTCTTAAAGACTTAGGATTCGATATCGGTGAAAGTGAAACTCCAATAACTCCTTGTATTATTGGAGATGAGAAGAAAGCTCAAGAGTTTAGTAAACGTCTATACGAAGAAGGCGTATATGCAAAATCGATCGTATTTCCAACCGTTCCAAGGGGAACAGGCCGAGTAAGAAATATGCCTACAGCAGCACATACGAAAGAAATGCTTGATGATGCGATTGCCATTTACAAAAAAATTGGGCAAGAAATGAAGCTTATTTAATGAATGACAAGTAAGAGGAGATTTTTACTATGAAAAAGATTTTAGTTACAGGAGCCCTAGGTCAAATTGGTTCCGAGTTAACAGGTATGCTCCGTCGTATCTATGGAGACGACAAAGTTATTGCAACAGATTTAAGAGAACCAGAAGGCGATTTTCAAGGGCCTTTTGAAGTAGTTGATGTAACAAATGGCGAGCAATTATTTGATGTTGCTAAAAAACATAAAGTAGACTCAGTAATGCATTTAGCCGCATTGCTTTCTGCTAAAGCAGAGGCTTTCCCTAAAATGGCTTGGGATATAAATATGGGTGGATTATTAAATGCGTTGGAGACTGCCAAAGAATTAGATTTAAAATTTTTCACACCGAGTTCTATTGGTGCGTTTGGTCCATCAACTCCTCGCGATCAAACACCACAAGATACATTGCAACGTCCGACTACAATGTATGGTGTGAATAAAGTTTCTGGAGAACTTTTATGTGATTATTATCATTCTCGTTTTGGTGTAGATACACGTGGTGTCCGCTTCCCAGGATTAATTTCATATGTAGCTCCTCCAGGAGGCGGAACAACAGACTATGCAGTAGAAATCTATTACGAAGCTATTCGTAAAGGTTCTTATGAGTCGTATATTTCAAAAGGAACGTATATGGACATGATGTATATGCCAGATGCATTAAATGCGATTGTTAAATTAATGGAAGCTAATCCAAACAAATTGGTCCACCGTAATGCATTTAATATCGCAGCAATTTCAGCTGCACCAGAAGATTTTGCTAAAGCGATTAAGAAGCATATCCCAGATTTTAAAATGTCTTATTCTGTTGACCCTATTCGTCAATCAATTGCAGATAGTTGGCCGAATTCCATATCTGCTGATGCAGCAGCGGCTGAGTGGGGATTTGAAGCCAAATATGATATCGATCGTATGACTACAGATATGTTAAGTAAAGTCCGTAAAAAAATCAATGTATAATAAAAAATAGTTTCTCTGCTTGTTAGGCCGCTTTTATTTCCTCATTAATTGGAATGAAGCGGCTTTTTTCTTATTAGTGAGAAATATTTTTGTGGTGGTGACTTGACTTACATCTGAATAGGAATGTAACTTAAATTGTTCCATAGCGTGCTCTATAAACCAAAACAGATGGAGAAATCGCAAAAAGTGGTTAACAGACGTGCTCTATAAACCAAAACAGAAGAGGAAATCGTAAAAAGTAGTTAACAGACGTGTTCTATAAACCAAAACAGATGGAGAAATCGCAAAAAGTGGTTAACAGACGTGCTCTATAAACCAAAATAGAAGGAGAAAATGTAAAAAGGGTTTAATATACATGCTCTATAAACCAAAATCATTCGAAAGAGCGATCAAGGAATTTTATACTGTAATTATATTCCTAAAAACCATCTCCCAGTTAACTTCACTTGAATACATTCTTCCATTCAATCAAAAAAACACCTTCGAAATGGTACAAGCGTTACGTACAAAATCGAAGGTGTTTCATATTGTAAAATATCTCTATCTCAAAAACATTATTTTATGATGCATACATTTTTTGGATACGATCTTGTAGTTCTTTATCACGAGCGTATTCATCGTAAGAAATTTCTTTGTCGATAATGCCAGATGGTGTAATTTCAATTAAACGATTAGCGATACTATTAATAAATTCATGGTCATGTGACGTGAAAATGATGGAACCTTTAAAACGGATTAATCCATTATTTAATGATTGAATGGATTCTAAATCTAAGTGGTTTGTAGGCTCATCAAGTAATAACACATTTGCATGTGAAAGCATCATTTTAGATAGCATGCAACGAACTTTTTCCCCACCGGATAATACATTAGCTTTTTTCTTCGCTTCTTCACCAGAGAATAGCATACGTCCTAAGAACCCACGTAAGAACGTTTCTGTTTCATCCTCTGGAGAATACTGACGTAACCAATCAACTAATGGTAAATTGCTTCCTTCGAAGTACTCCGAGTTATCTTTCGGGAAGTAGGACTGGGAAGTGGTAATTCCCCATTTAAAAGAACCTTCATCCGGCTCTAATTCACCAGCAAGAATTTGCAATAACGTAGTATTGGCAATATCATTTTTACCAATTAATGCTACTTTATCATTTGGATTTAACGTAAAGTTGATGTTGTCTAAAACTTTTACACCGTTAATGGATTTAGTTAGTCCTTGTACTTGTAACAAGTCATTTCCAATTTCTCTTTCTGGTGTAAATGCAATATAAGGGTATTTACGTGAAGATGGTTTAATATCTTCTAGCGTAATATTATCTAACATTTTTTTACGTGAAGTTGCTTGCTTTGATTTAGAAGCATTTGCACTAAATCTTGCAATAAACTCTTTTAATTCATTGATTTTTTCTTCTTTCTTCTTATTCGCTTCTTGTGCCATTTTTGATGCAAGTTGGCTAGATTCATACCAAAAATCATAATTCCCAACATAAATTTGTATCTTTCCATAGTCAACATCTGCGATATGCGTACATACTTTGTTTAAAAAGTGTCGGTCATGGGATACTACAATAACTGTATTCTCAAAGTTAATAAGGAACTCTTCTAACCATTGAATTGCTTGAATATCCAAACCGTTTGTCGGCTCATCCAATAATAGGATATCTGGATTACCAAATAATGCTTGTGCAAGAAGAACTTTTACTTTTTGTTCTTCAGGAATATCTGCCATCAATTTGTCGTGAATGGACTCATCAATACCAAGACCTTTTAATAATACAGCTGCGTCGGATTCTGCTTCCCAACCATTCATCTCAGCAAAATCACCTTCAAGTTCAGCAGCACGAATTCCGTCTTCTTCAGAGAAATCTTCTTTCATGTAAATTGCATCTTTTTCCTGCTTTACTTTATATAGGCGTTCATGTCCCATAAGCACAGTTTCTAAAACTGGATGTTCCTCATATGCAAAGTGATCCTGTTTTAATACAGTTAATCTCTGTCCGGGTGCCATGGATACATTACCAGATTGTGGTTCCACTTCACCGGATAGTATCTTAAGAAAAGTTGATTTACCGGCTCCATTTGCTCCAATCACTCCATAGCAATTGCCTGGTGTAAACTTTAAATTCACGTCTTCAAAAAGTTTTTTATCTCCATATCGTAAACTAACATTCGTAACGTTAATCATTATTAATTGCCTCCAGAAAAAAAGTATCAAATTCAGCTTACGTCATTTGTAGCTACAATGCAAGATAGGGCTTTAGAAATAGTTAAATTGTGTAGGCATATTTAGGTAAAGGTGCATAAATTAAAAGTAATATTATAAATATATTAAAAATTAACTTGTACAACTAGGTACTTTTGTATATAGTAATACAAAGAGATGCGTCCTAAGCAAAAGGGGGTAAGAGGAATGTGTGAAAGGACGGTATATTTACTATTTACAGACACGGGGAGTTATCTTTCGAGAGCGATAAATTTGTATACGAAAAAACCTTTAAATCATGTATCCATAGGATTTGATGAAGAATTAACCGAATTATACAGTTTTGGGAGAAAACAACCTAATAATCCGTTTATTGGTGGTTTCGTAAAGGAAGATATTAGAAATCCATTTATGCGATATTCGCCTTGTGCTATTTATCGTTTTCAAGTGTCTAATGAAGATTATCTTAGTATAAAAAAACATATAAGAGATATAGAAAATAATCAAAATATATATCGTTATAATTTTATTGGTTTGTTTGGAGTAATGCTTCATATTAGAATTAATCGAAAATCAGCATATTTCTGTTCTCAATTTGTAGCAACAGTACTACAACATATCTCATCTTTTAAGTTCCAAAAGCCTCCTTATTTTACCACACCATCTGATTTACGTGAACTACAAGGTATTGAACTATTATACGAAGGAACGTTAGATGATTACTGCGGTTTAAAAAAGAATATAGAAAAGCACTCATTATCTATTTTATAATATTATTTTATTAGAAAAAGAACCTATGTGTAGAATGTGATATAAGGGGTATAGATTATCCAAAACATAGGTTCTTTTTTATTATGTCTTATTCTGCATGTGACGTGCAGGAATATCCAGACTTCAAGATTATGATGAAGCTTAGTATATAGGAGAAGAATGTCTCCACTGTGGCTTTATAATAATCAGGCTATCCACTATCGCACGCATAAATGGTTAGTCTTCCTCATAAAGCCCTCGTAATGATTCTGAGTTTAGTTGTTGAATACCAAGTGTTTCATACGGCACATTCAATTTAAGTGCTATATTATTAGCCTCTAAATCAATGTTTTCTACAGATACATGAAAGTTTCCTTGTATATCCATATCCGTAACTGCAACATAGATTTCTTGCTCTTCTGGGTTAATCGTAACCCATTCTGGCATTGGTAAGTATCTTCCCATATATTCCATAATTTTTTTGTTCGGAAGCTCTAATAAACCTACAGATATTGATTTTTGTTTGAGTATCAGATCTCCGTTCGGTTGGACTAGTGGTTCAAGTCTAACTGATAAAGGAACCGTGGAAGAGAATACAGGTAATTCTCCCATTAAATGTACATCTTCTTCAAGTGCTATTCGATAATGATGATTTGTCCCTTCAAGTAATTTTTCGATATATGCATTTACTAAACTATTTAAATTTTGTTTTGTTGTACGAATAATAAACTCGGAACTTTCTTGTTCATTTATATCATTTGAGGATGGGTATTCATTATTCGATACAGGCCAAAAGATGAGGGAAAGAACGATAATTATCAAAAGTATATTTAAGGTAAATAACCCTATGAAAAGTTTTTTCCACTTGTTTATCTTTTTTAGTCTTCTTAATCGTTCTCTCATTATGTTCATCCTTATCTAATTGACATATAATTTAATACTCGTTCAGCAATTCTATAATACCCTTCGTAGTTCGGGTGGAAATTGTCGTCGGCATATAGGTTAATATTATTTGTATCATTAAATAAATCTTCAATTGGTATAAAAGTACTATTTTCATATTCGTCTGTAATGCTGATTCCAGTATCATTCCAGTCACTAACGATCATATCAAGCTCTTGGATGTCTTCAAAGTAATTTTTAAAAGGATTATAAATCCCTACTAAATAAATATAAGAATCGGGATTAATTTCCCGGATTTCAGTGAAAATATCTTGGAGCCTTTGCTCATAATGAACTTGTTCTACTTGAAAATCATTAATATCTAAGCTTGTGATATTTTCCTTAACCACTTGCATAATGTCGTTTGCACCAATAGTTACTAAAGCAATATCTGATTCTTGAATGGCATCAATCAAATTTTGTTCATTTCGTAATCTTTCTAGCAGTTGATCTGTTCGGTTACCTCGTTTTCCGAAGTTATCAAATTCAGCACTATATCCAGTACTATTTATTGTTCTATCAAGAATGCCAACATAACCGCCTTGCTCGGTTTCATCACCAACACCCTGAGTTAATGAATCACCAACAGCAACGATTTGTGTTTCATCTGTAGATAAGAAGTTCATCGTTCCCTGAACAGCTTCATTGATAACTTTGGGGAAGGAATTTCCTGATGTTTCTTCGGCTTCTGCATTCTCATTAGCTGTTTCGTCATTCGTATTGTCTTGTTGATTGTTTGATTTATTTTGATCTACTTGTTTTTGTAGTGCTGTTTCTTTCTCTATTTGGTCGGAGGAAAGATGCTTAAATGGATCTTGAGATTGGTAGATAAATCCAATTATAATAAGAAGTACTAACGCAACCAATCCGCTGTAGATCATAATCTTTTTCTTGTTTTTCATGTAATCACACCTATGCAGTTCTTTTCTTATATATTATGAATTAGTAAATGGATTTGTCTATGAAGAAGGCTGGAGTAGATGGATTTTTATAATAATAGTTTAATCCATTTATTGATAACCTAAACCAACAATTTATAGGAATAAAAGCACAAGCGACCGTTTAGCAACGTAGCGAGTGTCTCCCTTTTTTTTTAAGGATGGTTCGACAATGGTCGAACTTCCTTTTTTCTTTAAGATAAAGGACACGGTAAGGTGACAACCGATGATGACTTTCACCCAAGGGTATAAGTGCGACCACGCCATTCGGCAGTCTTCGTAGGGCAATTTCGTGAAGTCGCCGTTGCTGGTCGATGGAGCTAGAAGTGGCCTTATCTTTCTATGAACGATTGGAATTCCCAATTTTTATACTCTTATCTTTTCAAAAAAAAAAGCCTTCATTATGGAAGGCTCCTTATCTTATATATATTTTAATACCCTTATAAAATGAAACATAAACACATTTTAGAGCTAATTATAATTTGATTGGTTGTTTCGTCTCTTGACCATTACGAAGTTGTAGAGCGATTTTTGCTGGAGATTGATTGGTTATCACAATATTATTTTTTAATTGCGCAGATTGATTATCCGATGCAAAAACAATCGTATTTGTAGGTACTACTCCTTCGATAGACGGTATTGTCTCATCAATCCAAATAGCATCAACTTCTGTATTAAGATCACTTAAAGATGTCACCGGCAATATTTCATATCCTAGTGTTTTAAGCGGTGCTATTTGATCTTGGTCTATTTGAAGCGTAGCTATTACTTTTTTTCTCACTCCATTGCTTCGATCAAATGGAGATTGAAGTAACCATTGTACTGCAACTTCCTCTTGAGATGGTTTATTTGTACGTGATTTACCAGTAGCCTTTTCAATTGCTTGGTCAAGATCAGCGATAATATCATCGATAGACTCAAGACCTACGGATAATCGTACTAATTCTTCTGTTACACCACTTAATGCTAAGTCATCTTCGTTTAATTGTTGATGAGTGGTAGATGCCGGATGAATAATGAGAGATTTGGCATCTCCTACATTTGCAACATGTGACCATAATGAAACATTATCTATTAATGTTCGACCTGCTTCTCTACCACCAGATATTCCGAAAGTAATAATAGATCCGAAGCTTTGTTTTAAATATTTACCTGCCAGTTCGTGAGATGGATGCTCTTCTAATCCTGGATAATTCACCCATTCGACAGCTGGATGTGCTTGTAAATAGTTTGCTAATTGTAATGCATTATCCGTATGTCGTTTAATGCGTAAGTGTAATGTTTCTAATCCTTGCAGTAACAGAAAGGCATTTTGTGGGCTAAGGGATGCTCCAATATCACGCAATAACTGCACTCGAAGCTTTGTAATATATGCCTCCGCACCAAGATCAACGTATTTTAACCCATTATAACTTTCATCAGGTTTTACAAAGTCCGGGAAACGTTGGTTATTCCAATCAAACCGACCACTATCGACGACAACACCACCAATGGTTGTTCCATGCCCCCCAATCCATTTAGTTGCGGAATGAACAACAATATCTGCACCCCAAGTTAATGGCTTTGTTACATAAGGTGTAGCAAAGGTATTATCAATAATTAACGGTACACCATGCTTATGTGCTACTTCAGCAACTTTTTCAACATCAAATACATAGAGGCTAGGGTTGGTTATAATTTCACCAAAAACTGCCTTTGTCTTTTCTGTAATAGCATCTTCAATTGCTTGAGGATCTGTACCATCTACAAATTTTACATTAATTCCGTAACGTGGAAGGGTATTAGCAAATAGATTGAATGTACCTCCGTATAAGTTGCTATCTGCAACAATTTCATCTCCAGAACCAGCAATATTAAGAATTGCTAACGTAATCGCAGCCATACCGGATGATGTAGCAACAGCGCCAATACCATCTTCTAGTTGAGTAATTCGTTGTTCGAAAGCATCTACAGTTGGGTTCATAATACGTGAATAAATATTTCCTGGTTCTGCTAAACCAAATAAATTTTGTGCATGTTCGGTATCTCGAAACACATAGGATGTAGTTTGATATATTGGAACTGCACGTGATCCAGTTGATGGATCTGGTTCTTGCCCACCATGAAGTAAGATAGTTTCTGCTTGTAATGATTGAAATTTAGACATCGTATTTCCTCCTTGAAATTATTATTTTTAAAGTAATAAGAGAAGGATTAAAAAAAAAGCCCCCTTCATAAGAAGAGGACTTTGTCTTTATAAAACCGAACCTCCTCTTATCTTCCAGACAATTGTCTGTAGGATTTAGCACCTTTCAATAGCAAAATTGCCACAGGTTGCCGGGTTTCGCAGGGCCTATTCCCTCCACCACTCTTGATAAGAGATTTGCTTATTAAATTGTTATAAAGTATATCTTGTTTTCTTATTGATTGTCAACAGTAAATTTATAATTATTTTAAAATTCATATAATCAATGCTTTTTCCCTCGCTTGCGGGGTAATTGTTTATATAAGCTATACATATAAATTGCTAGTGCTAACCAAATAAATAAAAATGTGATCATATGGTGAGTAGTAAAGGATTCTTTATATAGAAATACGCCAAGAAAGAACATCACAGTCGGTGCAACATACTGTAAGAATCCAACAGAAGCGAGCGGTATTCTTCTTGCCCCCGCAGCAAATAGAAGCAAAGGAATAGCAGTAACAATGCCTCCACCTATTAAAAATAGATTTTCCACGGTCAAGATAGGATTTAATGAAAATCCTTGTGCTTGAGGAGCTAACCATATATATAATAATGCAAATGGTGTCATAACAAGTGTTTCTAACGTAAGCCCAAACATTGCACTGAGATCTAGGGTCTTCTTGATGAAACCATAAATGGCGAAAGAAGCAGCTAAAAATATCGATATCCATGGGAAGATCCCATACCCTAATGTAAGATAAATTACTGCTGCTCCAGCAAGAATAAATGAGAATATCTGCGCTTTGGTTGATGGTTCTTTTAGAATGATTAATCCCAATAATATACTTAAAATTGGATTAATATAGTAGCCTAAACTAGCTTGTAGAACGTGTCCTCCGTTGACGGCAAATATAAACAAAAACCAATTTAGTGTAATTACAATCGATGCTAAGGTGATGGAAATGATTTTTTTTCGATCTTGCTTCATATGCTTTATCGTATGTACAAAAGCCCGCCATTTTCCAGACACCATTACAAGGAAAATCATAAATACACAACTCCAAATAATACGGTGTGCAAGAATAGTTCCTGCTTCAATTGTGTCAATTTGTTTCCAATAGATTGGTAGAAATCCCCAGAGTAAGTATGCACTAAATGCAAGAATCATACCTTGCTGAAATGATGATTTATTCCCCATATTTTTTCCTTCTTTCTATAAGTACATTGAGTTTTATCTAATAATAGATGGATTTTTGAAGAGAATCAATTATTTGAATTCATGATAAAGAAAACGCTTTCATAAATGTTGTAAATACTTTATTATTGTATTTGACGATGATTAATCGTCTGTAAAAACTAAATAAGACTGTACAAGAGCTTGGACGGACACGAATGCTGGTGTTCAGCTTTTTTATTATTAATTAGGGTGGAAAACCAATATAAAAGAGGGGGATTTTGGTGAAAAAAAAGTCATATAAACATATGGAAACGTCAGTTATCCATGAAGGTTACGATTCAACACAGATGCTTGGGAGCTTGACACCTCCAATATTCCAAACATCAACATATACATTTGACTCAGCAGAACAGGGGCAAGCACGGTTTGCTGCAGAAGAGGAAGGGTATATTTATTCACGTTTAGGTAATCCAACTGTACGCATTTTGGAGGAGAGGATTGCAGCATTAGAAGGTGGAGAGCGAGGATTAGCTTTTTCATCTGGGATGGCAGCCGTATCCGCTATTTTACTTGCATTAACAAAAGCCAATGATCACATTATTTGCTCTTCAGGATTATATGGCTGTACGTATGGTTTGTTATCTATGATGGAAGAAAAGTATAACATTAGAACCGATTACTCCACTATGTTATCCGAAAAGGAATTGGAAGACCAGATAACCAAAGATACTGCATTAATTTATGTAGAAACGCCCATTAATCCTACCATGCAAGTAATTGACTTAGAATTAGTTGTGAATGTAGCTAAGAAATATCGACTGCCAGTAGTAGTTGATAATACTTTTTCGTCCCCATATTTACAGCGGCCGTTAGAATTAGGATGTGATTTTGTCATTCATAGTGCTACGAAGTATATTGGGGGGCATGGTGATGTAATTGCGGGGCTTGCAGTTGGAAAAAAAGAGATAATGGATACAATTGCCTTAACTACGCAAAAAGATATTGGGGGAGTTTTGTCTCCCTTTGATGCGTGGCTATTGATTCGAGGACTAAAAACATTACCAATACGAATGGATAGACATAGTAGTAATGCAGAAAAAATAGTTCAACAACTAAAATTACACAAAGCAGTAAAAAACGTTTATTATCCTGGTGATCCTGATTTTTCTAATGTTGAGATTGCCAATAAACAAATGAAGTTCGCAGGAGGCGTCCTTGCGTTTGAAGTCAAAGGTGGAAAGAAAGAAGCGCAACAAGTATTAAATAATCTTAACTTTATAAAAATAGCTGTTAGCTTAGGAGATGCGGAATCATTAATGGAACATCCAGCTTCTATGACACATGCCGTTATTCCGGTTGAGGAACGAGCAAAGATGGGAATAACTGAATCCTTATTAAGGCTTTCGGTTGGAATTGAAGCATGGGAAGACATTTGGGAAGATATTCAACAAGCACTTGATAACATTTAAATTGGGTATAACAATTTAAGAAGTATTCTACTGACTTAAATGTTGGTAGATACTTCTTTTTTAATGTGTATCGACTTGGGAACAATATATAAGATAAAGAGCAGTAAAGAACTTAGAGGTATTATCTAGAAAAGCAATTCTGTGCTATTATTAGAAAGTATAGTGTTTGTTTAGTTAGGGGGCAATGGCTATGGGAATAACTTCTTTGTTATTAGGACTAACATTTATTCTTAATATTGCATTAGCTATTTCTATTATTTTTCTTGAACGTAAAGACCCTACGTCCTCTTGGGCATGGGTGATGGTCCTTTTATTTATACCAATCCTCGGTTTCTTTCTTTATTTGATATTTGGAAAGCCAATTAGTAATAGGAAGATTTTTTCGTGGGATAAGAAGAGTCGGCTAGGTGTAAAAACAACAGTCCAATCTCAATTAAGGCTTTTAGAAGAAAATCAATTTGAATTTAACCAACCAGACCTTATCGAACATAAGGATCTCGTATATTTACATTTGAAAAATGATGAAGCAATTTATACGCAAAATAATGGCGTCGATATTTTTACAGATGGTCAATCGAAGTTTGATGCTTTGTTAGAGGATATTGAAAATGCGAAAAAACATGTACATATTCAATACTATATTATGCGAAGTGATGGTTTAGGAAATCGACTTGCTGATATGTTGATTAAAAAAGTAAATGAAGGTGTAGAAGTGAGAGTCCTGTACGATGATATGGGTTCAAGGTCGTTAAAAAGCAGTTATATAAAACGATTGAAAAAAGCTGGAGTGATGGTCGAAGCATTTTTTCCATCTCGATTTATAGTTAATTTTAAAATTAATTATCGAAATCACCGTAAACTAGCTATTATTGATGGATATATTGGATATTTAGGTGGCTTTAATGTAGGGGATGAATATTTAGGGATTAATAAGAAATTTGGTTATTGGAGAGATACTCATCTTCGTGTAATAGGGGATGCGGTACAAAGTATGCAAACCCGTTTTATTTTAGATTGGAATCAAGCATCGAGGGATAATATTTCATATAATGAAAGTTATTATGAAACACTTTCTGCTGGAAATGTCGGCATGCAAATTGTTACTAGTGGTCCCGATTCGGAATATGAACAAATCAAAAATGGTTATATTAAAATGATTATGGAGGCAAATGAGTATATTTATATCCAAACTCCTTATTTTATTCCGGATGAAAGCTTAAGGGATGCATTAAAAATCGCTGTATTATCTGGAGTACATGTTAAAATTATGATACCAAACAAACCCGATCATCCATTTGTGTATTGGGCGACATTATCGTATTGTGGTGATTTGATTCAAGCTGGGGCAGAAATTTTTATTTATCAGAATGGATTCTTGCATGCTAAAACAATTATTGTAGATGGTAGAATAGCTTCAGTTGGTACAGCTAATATCGATGTACGTAGTTTCCGACTTAATTTTGAAGTGAATGCATTTTTATATGACTCTGAAGTGGTGGACCGGTTATTAAATAAGTTCGATACAGATTTAGAAAAATCAACACAAATGACAATGAAACTTTATGAACAAAGATCTATAGGAATACGGTTTAAAGAATCTATTTCCAGATTGATCTCGCCTGTCTTGTAAAAATATACAACATAATGAAAAAGCATAATAGGAGTGAATTTGAATGAAAGCAAAACCTTGTTCGGCATCTCTAGCAATAAAGACGACACACGTACTTCCACCTGATACAAATCCTTATGATACATTATTTGGTGGAAAACTAATGGCACATTTAGATGATATAGCGGGAATTGCCGCTGTGAAGCATGCTAATAATCCTGTAGTAACGGCATCTACAGATTCAGTAGACTTTCTAGCACCGGTCCGAGTTGGACAATACATTTCTATCGAAGCATTTGTAACATGGACACATAAGACTTCTATGGAAGTATTTATTCGTGCGATTACAGAAGATATAAAAACAGGTAAAAGAAAAGCTTGTACAACCGCATTTATGACATTTGTAGCAATTGATGAAAATGGAAAACCGATCTCGGTTCCTCCTGTATATCCAGAAAATGATGATGAAAAGATGCTGCATGAAAGTGCACCTCTACGAGCAAATCGTCGTGAAGAGAGAAGACTTAATTCAAAAAAACTCGCAGAAACTTTTGGGACAACCTACCGTACGGAAAAATAAATAGTATAGTATTAAAAAACGGATGCAGACTTCTTCGAAGCTTGCATCCATTTTAGTGTTGTTTTAATTCATCAGCTGATACATACTGGTCAGCCCATTTCTGAATTTCTTGAATGACAGGTTCTAAATTTTTACCTTTTGGTGAAAGTGAATATTCAATACGAACAGGAAATTCGGAATAAATATTTCGTTCAACAATTCCTTCTTTTTCAAGAAGTTTTAAACGGTCAGAAAGTAACCTTCCACTGATTGGTAAATCGGCTTCCATTTCGGAAAAACGCTTTGCTCCTTTTAATAACTCAAACAAGATTAAACCGACCCATCTTGTACTTAATAATCCCATCGCTTTTTCAAAACGCGGACAAAGCTGCTGATCCATCGTGTTCACCTCAATCTATATAATTCCTAAACATTAATTACAAAAAGTAATCGTTGAATCAAGAATAACATAAACGGATATGATAGTAAATGTGACGCTATCTTATGCACGAATATAAATTTTGGCAATTTTCCGTTGAATGTGAAATAATAGAAAGGATGATAGATTATAGATAACTTTGTGGAGGTTAGACAATGATTAGTACACATACACAAGAAAAATATGCGGAATTAACATTAAAAAAAGGGGTTAATCTACAAAAAGGACAAGCAGTTATGATTAATGCTCCAATAGAAGGCGCTGATTTCACACGAATTGTTGCTCGTAAGGCTTACGAATTAGGTGCTAAAGATGTACATATTAATTGGATGGATGATGAGTTAACTTTATTAAAGTATCAGAACGCGCCGGACGAGGTCATTGAGCACTATCCAGAATGGAAAGTGAAATTGCATGATTCATTTGCAGAAGATGGTGCGGCAGTAGTCAATATTCGCGCAACTGACCCAGATTTGTTAAAAGACATAGACCCATCTAAAGTGGCTAAAGCAAATAAAGCTTCTGCCCAAGCAATGGTGAACTTCCGAAAGTATACCATGAATGATAAAATTCCTTGGACGATTATTTCAATCCCATCAAAAGCATGGGCAAAGAAAATTTTTCCTGATAAATCGGAAACGGATGCAGTGGAAAGTTTATGGGAAGCAATATTAAAGATTGTTCGAGTAGATCAGGAAGATCCGGTTGCAGCATGGGATCAGCACAATGAAACATTGAAGACAGCTCGTGAAGTTTTAAATGATAAAGAATACAAAAAGTTAATTTTTAAAGCGCCAGGAACAGATTTAGAGATGGAGCTACCTGATGGCCATATATGGAAAGGTGGATCTGCAGAAGCAGAAACAGGAGTTAGTTTTAATCCAAATATGCCTACTGAGGAAGTGTTTTCTCTACCACATAAATATGGTGTAAATGGAACGGTTTCCAGTACAAAGCCATTAAATTATGGCGGAAGTTTAATTGATAATTTTACATTAACTTTTAAAGATGGAAAAGTTGTTGATTTTAAAGCAGAGCAAGGAGAAGCTGTTTTAAAACATTTGCTAGATTCGGATGAAGGAGCACTACGTTTAGGAGAAATAGCGTTAGTACCACATGAATCACCAGTATCTCAATCAGGATTAATCTTCTATAATACATTATTTGATGAAAATGCGTCTTGTCATATAGCTTTAGGTAAAGCATATCCAACAAACTTAAAAGGCGGTTCTTCAATGGATTTGGATGAATTAGATAAGCATGGTGTAAACGATAGTCTTATTCATGTTGACTTTATGATTGGCTCTGAACAAATGGATATTGATGGTGTAAAAGCAGATGGTACGACGGAGCCTGTATTTAGAAACGGAACATGGGCACTTAATATTAAAGGATAATCATTGAGTACCAAAACAATAGGTTTTACCTTACTTAAACATAGTATTGAAGGTTAGAAAAATAGGCGATTTCCTTGGATATGGCTCAACCATTCGACTTGTGCTTTTCCCAAAGAAGTCGCCTATTTATCTTATTCACATTACAGCAGCTTAATTCTAAGCCTTAATTATACTTCAAATAGATCATTTTTAATGAGAGCGGCTTTGATTTTCGTGTAACTCAATTCTTCAGATAGTGCTTCTTTAATAGGTTTCAATTTAGACTCTCCTATTTCTTCATACGTTGCAAGTATTGCTTGTTCTTCTTTATCAGAAAGGAAAAAACTCCATGATAAAGGATAACCTTCTTTACCAGCTTTAAATAAATGTGTCTCTACCGTTGTTTCTGATAGTTCACGTATAGAGGCAATTTCAGGAATCGTTTTGCCACTATAAAATAATTGATGGCTTATAATATGAGAAGGTCGATCGTCTTTTATTGTTTGTACGTTTCTCGTAGAACGGTTAATTGGAATTGGTTGCTTTATAGTAGGATTATTTTCTTTCCAATTAAGGATGATTTCTAAGAAATCCTCACCATATTGATCCCATTTTTTCTCTCCAACACCTTTTATAGATAACATGTCTTCTTTATTAGTAGGGAAATATCTTGCCATATCTTTTAAAGATGTATCAGAGAATAAAACATATGGAGGTAGTTCTAATTGCTGGGCAAGTTCCTTACGTTTATTGCGTAATTCCTCGAATAAAGAGGTATTATAATCGACAGATTCATTAGTTGGGATAGGACTAGAAAACATGGTAACTTTACGTTTTCCCTTCAGCACCTCAACAGAATTCTTGTTTAGTTTTAATAAGGGGAATCTGCCTTCTTCTATGGATAAAAGGTTTTCAGCAATTAAGAAATGAATTTGTTCCGTTATTTGTTTTTCTGTGTACTTAGCCATAATGCCATAAGTAGTAAGTTTTTGAAGTCGGAATCCCATAATCTTTTTATCTTTAGAGCCTTTAAGTACCTTCGAAGTGATGCTAACTCCAAATCGTTCTTCCAACCGTTTTACACATGAAAGAATCATTTGCGCTTCTTCTGTTATATCTAATTTTTCTTTGCGTTCGGTACAATTACTACAACGATTACACGTAGCTGATGCATTATCCTGCTCAGACTGGAAATAATCTAAAATATACAAATTTAAACAGCTGTGCGTATGACAGTAATTCGTCATAGATTGAAGTTTTCTATATTCCTTTTGTTGTGCTTCTTCCTCCATATCGGATTGTTCAATTAAAAATTTTTGTAATTGTACATCCTGTGGAGAATAGAGCAAAATACAATCGCTTGGTTCTCCATCTCTACCAGACCTACCAGCTTCTTGGTAGTAAGACTCAATGTTCATTGGCATCGCGTAATGGATAACAAAACGCACATTAGACTTATCAATACCCATTCCAAATGCATTTGTAGCGACCATAATGGTAGTTTTATCATGAATAAAAGACATTTGTTCTTCTTGTCGTTCTTTCTCGGATAATCCAGCATGGTATTTGGATACATGATAACCTGCTTTATGTAATAATTCATAGATACTATCTACTTGTTTGCGGGTAGCAGCATATATAATCCCTGATTCATCTTGATGTTCTTTTAAATAGGAATGAATATAATCTTGTTTGTTCTTTCCTTTAACCAAATGGAAGGAAAGATTTTTGCGTTCAAAGCCTGTATGTACAGTATGTTCATCGGATATATGTAAAAGTTGTTGTATATCCCGAATGACTTCTTTTGTAGCGGTAGCAGTTAATGCCATTATTACAGGAATATGTGGTAAACGTGTGATATTAGGAATAATTGAACGATAACTTGGTCTAAAATCGTGTCCCCATTGTGAAATACAATGTGCTTCATCAAACGCTATTAATGAAAGATAAGTTCGTTTAATCGCTTGTATAAAATAATCAGACTCAAATCTTTCCGGAGCCACATAGACAAAATCATATTTGCCGGCTTGCATGCCGTAAAGCCGTTTGTTTTGTTCTTGGGTAGAAATCGAACTATTAATGTATGTTGCGGAAATTCCAAGAGCTTCTAAAGCATCCACTTGATCTTTCATTAGGGAAATAAGCGGAGATATGATAATAGAAGTACCATTCATTGATAATCCTGGTATTTGATAACATATTGATTTCCCGCCACCTGTTGGCATAATCGCTAAAGTGTTTTGATGCTGAATAACGGAAGAAATTGCTGCATCTTGACCAGGTCGGAATTGTTGATAGCCGAAATATTTTTCTAATAGTTGCACTTGTTCTTGCATGTTTTCCGACTCCTTTATAAAAAAGTATATCTATAACCTATCGTAGAACTTGTAATGAAGAAAGTAAAGTTTTCTATGTTTAGAAAGAACTTTAATACACAAGACTGATTTAAACCAGTTTACATTATCTAAATAAATCGTCCGCGCTAAATTTATTTACATATCATCCCGACATATATAAAATGTTTTTATATCAAAAAAGAAAAAAGGAGGGTAATGTATGGTTCCTTCTCTATTATTTGAAATAATGTTAATCGGAGTGCTTGGTATAGCATCTCAATGGATTGCATGGCGCTACCGATTACCTGCCATCGTCGTAATGTCGGTTACAGGGTTAGCGGTTGGTCCAATATTTGGAGTTATTAATCCAGAAGAGGATTTTGGAGCGCTTTATAGTCCACTCATCTCAGCTGCTGTAGCAATTATACTATTTGAAGGTAGTTTGAACTTAAGCTTTAAAGAGTTGCGTGGAATAGGAAGGCCTGTATTTCGCATATCCACGATTGGAGCCTTTATTGCATGGATACTAGGGTCGTTAACGGCTCATTATATAGCTGGTCTATCTTGGGCAGTAGCGTTTGTCATTGGTGGTTTATTTGTTGTAACAGGTCCAACTGTTATAATGCCACTACTCCGTCAAGCGAAATTGAAAGCTCGTCCTGCTAAGATTTTAAAATGGGAAGGGATTATTGTAGACCCGATTGGTGCACTTTTAGCAGTGTTTGCATTTGAAATTATCACCTTTTTAACGGCAGCAAACCCTGATGCAATGCAATTAGTATTGTTCTTCGCAGCTTCGTTGTTTGCTGTGTTCATCGGCTACGTGCTTGGTAAAGGACTTGGATGGATGTTTGAAATGGGACATATCCCTGAATTTCTAAAATCACCTGCAATTGTAGTTGTCGTCCTCCTATGCTTTACGCTTGCAGATGAAGTAATGCATGAAACAGGATTACTGTCTGTAACAGCAATGGGTATAACGTTAGCAAATATGGGAATTAGTTCAATTTCTGATATGCGTCATTTTAAAGAAAATATATCCGTTTTACTTATTTCGACTATATTTATCATGTTAACTGCTTCATTAGACAGGGAAACCATTATGCAAATATTTAGTCCAAATATTATCTTATATGTTCTTCTTATGATGTTTGCAGTTCGTCCATTGTCTATATTCTTATCGACTATTGGAACCGGCCTAAGTTTAAATGAAAAGACACTACTTGGCTGGATTGCGCCACGTGGAATTGTTGCATTAACGGTATCAGGTTATTTTGCAAATGTGCTAAGCGATTCAGGATACGAGGATGCTTCTATTCTAACAGCACTTACGTTTGCACTTGTTATATTTACCGTTGTTGCACATGGATTTTCTATTGGTTGGTTATCGAAAAAACTTGGATTATCAAATGAAGGAAATCCAGGAGCTTTAATTGTTGGGAGTAACCCATTTACCATTGAACTTGCAAAATCCCTAGGAGAGGCAAAGTACCCAGCAATTATTGTAAGTTCTTCCTGGGAAGATCTAGCTCCAGCCCGAAGTGCCGGATTACATGTTTATCACGGTAGTATGCTATCAGAACAAACAGAGCATCATCTCGATACGATACCTTATGAGTATTTACTAACCGTAACAAATGATCATGCATATAACTCTCTTATCTGTACAACGTTTATGCCTGAATATGGAAGGACAAATGTATTTAAAGTTAGTCCTTATACGCATTTTGAAGATGGTTACTCTACTGGAGTGGTATCGAAAGTAGGCGGGCGAATTTTATTTAATAAAAAGTTCTCATTAGAAGAACTCGTGGAGAAGGTAGAAGATGGATTTACGGTAAGAAGAACAACTTTATCGGAGCAATTTACATTCGATCACTATAAGGAAAAGAAAGATCCAGATACGGTATTCTTATTTTTAATTAAACCTTCTGGACAACTTAAGTTCTTCTCTGAAGAGATGCGAACTGTTCCAGTATCAGGTGACGTGATTGTTAGTCTAACAAAGCAGAGTAATGATTAAATATAAACTCCTTAGGGAAAGCCAATATTTGGTTATCCTAAGGAGTTTTTAATTTTGATATTCATTAATATTAGCTAACATTAAAGTAGAAAGAAAAAGAGCTGCCAAAGATAGGCAGCTCGTAAGTTAATTCGTCGGAAGTTCATCTAGTTGACGATTAACTTCGGCAATTTCATTTTCTAAACGGATTAATTGTTCTTCTGCAGAGGATACTCTTCCTTTTACGTACTCTAACTTATCCAGGTCACTTTGAATTCGTACATAATCTGATTTAAGTTCATCTAGTTTTGCCTCAAGTTCTTGACGAGTGTTCAAATGGAACTTCCCCTTTCCTAAATAAGCGCGTCTTGTTTTTCTTTTTTGGATTTGACATACGTCTGATAAAAATGAATTGCTATCGTTCTAAATACTGCATAAATCGGTACGGCAAATAGAATTCCAATAAATCCTGCAATGCTACCCGCTGCTAAAATGGTTGTAATAACCGTTAATGGATGTAGATTTAATACCTGTCCCATTACATTCGGTGAAATCAGTGTACTTTCAATTTGCTGTGCGACTAACATAATAATAGCTACCCACAAAAGGTTCATAGGGTCTTGGAATGCTCCAACGAGTAACGCTGGTATCACGGCAATGTATGGTCCTAAAAATGGAATTACATTCATCAACATTCCAAATAATGCTAGAATGACTGAATATTGTAATCCAATAATCAAATATCCAATTAATAGTAATATACCTACAGCTAAACTCACTAATAATTGACCTTGAATAAACGATGTTAACACTTTATCAATTTTACTAAGTAGGCTTTGAATATTTTTTGCTTTCTTTTCACTAAATAATTGAGTGATAAATGGAACTAATTTATGCCCATCCTTTAACATAAAGAATAAGAAAAATGGAATAAGGATTACACCTAGTACAATGCTAACAAGCTGCCCAATAAATGCTCCTAAAAATCCAAAAATATTACTTGTTGCATTTTCTAGATACGCAGGAATATCTTGTGCAAAATCATTGATTGCAGAGATCACTTGATCCGGAATACTGGAGTAATTTTGCTGCCAGTAGGAAATAAAATCTTCTACCATTTTAATCATACCAGGAATGCTATCAATTAATCGATTGGCTTGATCACGAGCGATTGGCCAGATGAATAAAACAAACAACGCAATCACAGATATAATTAACAGAAACACAATTACGATGGAGAGGATTTTAGGAACTTTTCGTTTCACTAAAAAATTCATTACAGGTTTGGTTAGATAATATAAAATTCCTGCACCTATAATAGGAAGGGCTACTGCACCAATTAATTGCAGTAAAGGTGTGAAAATAAAACTTGTCTGCGAAATTAACAGAATCAGCAGAAACAAGAGTATAAAGAACATTAACACTTGAAACCATCGCTTGTGCGACATAACATCACTACTTTCTATATCGTCTATGATTAGTATTATTTTACATCTTTTTACATGGATTAGAAAGATTATTTTCTTATTATCTAGTAATTACCGATTTTAAATAACACTAAACGAGAGTAATAGTAATAGCTGCAAAAGTATGCTAAAATTTTTGCATATCGTCATTTGGGAGGATACGCCTGTGAAGAACTGGGAAAAAATGTTTGAAAAGTGGAATATGTTTACAACATTAGATGAATCATTAAAATCAAATTTAAATAAACTAAAGAATGATAAGGATGCGTTGAAAGATGCTTTTTATCAAGAATTATCGTTTGGTACAGCGGGGATGCGAGGAATTCTTGGAGCGGGAACCAATCGTATGAATATTTATACAGTAAGAAAAGCAGTTAATGGACTTGCAGATTATTTGTTAACTAATCGTAGTGATGCAAAAAATCGAGGTATTGTTATTGCTTATGATTCTCGGTATATGTCTAAAGAATTTGCAATTGAATCCGCTAAAGTATTGGGATACTACGGCATACATACATATGTATTTGAATCTTTACGACCAACTCCTTTATTATCTTTTGCAGTCCGCCACTTAAATACTGCAGCAGGGATTATGATTACTGCTAGTCATAATCCACCCGAATATAATGGATTTAAAGTCTATAATGAACATGGATCGCAAATTGTTCCATCAGAAGCGCAATTGATTGTAGAATCAATACAGCAAACGGAAGATGAATTAACAGTTCCGACATTAGAGCAAGCCCAAGTAGAAGAACAAGGAAAGTTAACGTGGTTAAGCGATGAAGTAGATATTGCTTATTTGGAAAAATTACATGAAATAACTCAACTATCAACAGAAGAACAGCAAAATGACAAGGATTTACAGGTCGTATTTACGCCATTACATGGTACTGCGTATGATTTAGTAACAAAAGGACTTCAACAGCTTCACTTCTCTAAAGTGGCTGTTGTCGAAGAGCAAGCCCAACCCGATCCAGAGTTTTCAACGGTCAAATCACCGAATCCAGAAGAGCATCAAGCATTTTCCAAAGCTATTGATATAGGAAAACAAACAAACGCCGATATTTTATTAGGTACGGATCCAGATGCAGATCGCCTTGGTGTAGCAGTGAAAAATTCAGATGATGAATATCAAGTGCTAACTGGTAATCAACTTGGTGTACTATTATTCGATTATATCGTTAAGCACATTGATAAGTCTAAAACGGTGAAACCTCGTATGATTAAAACAGTTGTAACAACAGAAATGGGACGTGCAATTGCGGAAGCAAACCAAGTAGGGTCAATTGATACTTTGACAGGCTTTAAATATATTGGGGAAAAGATCAACCAATACGATATGACAGGCGAAACTTTCCTATTTGGATTTGAAGAAAGCTACGGTTATTTAATCAGTAGCTTTGCACGGGATAAAGATGCTGTACAGGCAGCAATGATGGCAACTGAAATGGCATATTATTGGAAGAAGGAAGGAAAAACATTATTTGATGCATTAGATTTACTATATGAAAAATATGGATACTATCTAGAGGGCATGACTTCTTTAACATTGAAAGGACAAGAAGGTTCGGAACAAATAGAGGAGATATTAACCTCGATTAGAGAAAACCCTTTCGTTGAAATTGGCGGAATGCAGGTGACTACTATCGAAGACTACTCTAGTTCTATCCGTACTTTAACTTTAGAGAAAAAGCAAGAAACCATTACACTGCCAAAAGAAAATATGATTAAGTATTTGTTACAAGATGATGGTTGGGTATGTTTCCGTCCATCTGGGACGGAACCGAAAATTAAATATTATTATGGTGTACGTGGAACAAATGCAGAAGATAGTCACCAACGTTTATTGGCGCTTAAAGAATCATTGGAAGAGCGAGTGAATGGTATTATTGATTAATTGTAGGTTTACTTCTTTATATTGACAGATGAAGAAAAAAAGTATTTAATAAGTGTATACTTAAAGCAAATTAAAGGGGAGTAGCTGTACATTTAAAGTCGTCATTACGAGATCAATTCTCCGGCTTTATATGGCAACGACCGTTGTTAGCGAGACCTTTACCATTAGTAGGTAAAGGTCTCGTTTTTTTGTGCTTTTTTACTAATGTGTTGATTGCGGTGAGTAATCGTCCGTATCCCTTCACTTTAAGTCTTAGGGGTCGCAAAAAGAGAAGGGAACCGGGCATAAGGTTCGTTAAACCATCAAGTGTGGAAAACCCGGCATTGATGGAAGTCTCACTATAGAAGAGGAGTTAATGTATTATGGGTTCAGAGTTATTGTTAGAATATTTATGGGTCTTGCTGGTACTTATTGGCTTAGAGGGTTTATTAGCAGCTGATAATGCTCTAGTATTAGCAATTATGGTCCGACATCTTCCAGAAAAACAGCGTAAGAGAGCATTGTTCTATGGACTTGCAGGGGCATTTGTTTTTAGGTTTGCTTCGTTATTTGTTATATCGTTCCTTGTAGATTTTTGGCAAGTACAGGCTTTAGGTGCAGCCTACTTATTATTTATTTCGATAAAGAACTTATATGATCGATTTAAAAAGAAAGAAGAACCTGAAGAAGAGTTAGAGATAGCTGAAGATGCAAAAGAATCTGTAGCTGCATTAGCAAATAAAGAACCTGAGCAAGCATCGAAGAAAGAATTTTGGCTAACTGTAGTAAAAGTAGAATTTGCAGACCTGGCATTTGCGGTCGATTCTATATTAGCAGCAGTAGCTTTAGCGGTGGCATTACCTGCTACTGGTTTAGGTAATATCGGTAGCTTAGATACTGGTCAATTTATGGTAGTATTTGCAGGTGGTATGATCGGATTAATTATCATGCGATTCGCTGCAAATATATTTGTCGGTATCCTTCATAAACGTCCTGCACTCGAAGTGGCTGCATTTTTAATCGTTGGATGGGTTGGTGTAAAACTAGCTGTTCTTGTGATGGCAAATCCAGATATTGGCTGGATTCCAGAACACTTCCCGCATTCTACAGGTTGGAAGTTGAGCTTCTATGTTATACTTGTTGCAATTGCAGTTGTTGGTTGGTTTGCTTCCAGTCCGAAGAAGAATCAAGAAAAAGGACAGTCTTAATGGAAGATGGCCGGTGAGTCTCCGGATGCTTATGCATCGCGGAAGTCTCCGTATATTTCTTACTTTTATTCTTATAATATTCGTCTTTTGATCAGAACGTTTTGTTATACTAGGTGTGAATAATCTAGAGGGGGACTAACTTTGGTACAACATCATTTTCATTTGAAAGCGGAATGGCCAGGTGGTAGAAATAGCCAAGGAACGATTGAAGCAGGAAATTTAAAAACAAAAATCTCGATTCCGACTGAAATGGATGGACCAGGGATTGGTACTAATCCAGATGAAATGTTATTAGGAGCGGCTGCTACTTGCTATGTGATTACACTGGCTGCATTGATTGAACGCGCCGAACTACCTTTAAGTAAAATGTATCTAGAATCAGAAGGTATTGTGGATGTGACCAATGGTGTATTTACGTATGAGAAAATCATTCATAAACCTTTCGTTAATTTAAAAGAAGAGGCAAATGACAAGCAATGGAAACATGTACGAAAACTAGTCGAAAAAGCAGAAACTTCTTGCATGATTTCCAGAGCAATTCAAGGCAATGTACAAATAGAATTGCAACCAACATTCGGTAAATAAAATCTATATTAAGCCCCGAACCGCTCTAATAAAAAAAGAGTATGGTTCGGGTTTTTTAATCTTTCATCTATAAGTTATACGGTTTATCCACGTACTAAGCGAAGCATCTTTTTCATATCTTGCTGCTCATGCATATCATGATAGTTTGCAAAAGGGCAACCAATCTCATGTACCCGATTTACAACATTACCAATTGTAAAAAAGGTAGGATCTAAATCCTCAACTACTTCATTCCAATATAGTGGTGTAGATACTGTACCTTCTTTCGTCATTCTTGGTGAATAGGGTGCAATAAGTGTTTTATCTTTACCATGTTGGACATAGTCAATATAGAGTCGATTATTCCGGTTCTTTTTCATCCGTTCGGTCGTAAAATCGTTTGGATATGACTTTTCTAGCGTTTTAGCAATGGCTTCTGTGAATAGGAATGTCTCGTCATAAGTCATACTACCTTCTCGTATCGGAATATATACTTGCAGTCCTTTGTTTCCTGATGTTTTTACGAACGATACGAGTTCTAATTCATCTAATATTTGCTTTAGGAGATTTGCAGCATGAACTGCTAAATTGAAATGCTCACGATCAGGTGGATCTAAATCAAAGGCAATTTCTACAGGTGTAACATGGCCAATCCGTTGAAAAGGGATATGATATTCAATCGAACCATGATTTGCTAACCAGACGATGCTTTTTAAATGATTACATACAATATAGTTCTCTTGAGAAGAAGTTGATGATAAATAGTCTGGGGCATAGTCTGGGAGGTTCTTTTGAAAAAAGGACTCCTCTGTTATTCCATCTGGACAACGAATGATGGTTAATGCTTTTTGACGTAGAAAAGGTAACATCCAGGTTGATATTTCACGAATGTATATTAACAAATCCTTTTTGGTATAATTATTTGGCCATAGGTACTTATCTGTATTGGATACCTCTATAGAATGAGGGAGTTGAGCCAAGTCTAATTGTAATTTTTCCAATGTGCATTCTGTATAGGGTATATCTGCTGTAATCTGTTTAAATTCAGGTTCACGTAGCTCATGATCATATAAATCTAATGTATGGATGGTACTCGTAATTGCTGGAGGTAGATAGTATATACCATCCAGGAAGTCACCTTGATCTTGAAAAAGCCTTTGTACAGTTTGAGAAGTATCTTTTGCTAGGCCGTGTTTACACTTCCCGATATGAATAGGCTGATTATTCTTCAGTACACTAACTGTAAAATAGCCATTACTTGGGTTATAAGCTGTTAGAATTCCGTGTATTAATCGCCAATTTTTAATTTTAAACCAATCGTTATGTTGCTTTCCTTTTTGGTAAGTGCTTTTTTTCTTTTTGGCGACAATGCCCTCAGCCTTGGCTGCATATACAATTTCATTAACGTTTGAGATAGAGGTGAATGATTCCACACATCTAATCATTTCATTTTCAGTCAGTTCTTGCATGAGTTGATAAAGGTATTTCTTTCGTAAAGATAGATTGCTTTGGTGTAATTTTTTTCCTTTGAGTTCTGTTAAATCAAACACCATAAATGTTGCAGGTCTTAGATTTGCGCTTTTTTTAATTCGATCGCTATTTTGTAATCTTCCACGGTTTTGTATTTGAGCGAAATTCGCTTGATACCGGTGATTTAATATTACTAGTTCGCCATCTAATTCTAACGGTAATTTATTTTTGAAGTATTTGTAGTTATTTTCACACCATTGAATAACTTCAGGAAAATTTTTTGTGATATCATGATTATTTTTACTGATTAAAGTTATTTTATTTGTGACAGACCATACTAATTTACATCGAAATCCATCATATTTCACCTCATATAACCACTCATCCCCAGCTGGAATTTCTGTACTTGCTATCGGCTTCATCCATTCCATATAATCACCTCATTAATAGGGTGTCTGATTTTATTGTTTTTACTATTCCATTCGTATAAAAAACAGAGAGAACTGCAAACTAACTTCAAGGAGGGAACGGAATGCATACAATGTGGAAGGGAACTATTAGTTTTGGTTTAGTTAATATTCCAGTGAAGATGCACGCGGCGACAGAAAACAAAGATATAAGACTTCGTCAACTGCACAAAAAATGTAAAACACCAATTAAATATGAGAAGGTTTGTCCCAACTGTGAAGAAGATGTATCCAATGATGATCTAGTAAAAGCATATGAATATGCCAAGAATAAATTTGTTGTGTTGGACGATGATGAATTGGAAGCTTTAAAGAAAGAGCAAGAAGATAAAGCAGTAGAAATTATTGACTTTGTTCAGTTAAAGGACATTGATCCCATATACTTTGAAAAAAGTTATTATTTATCCCCAAATGAAGGTGGGTCAAAGGCATATGCTCTATTAAGAGAAGCTTTATTAGATTCTGGAAAGATTGGTATAGCGAAAATGATGATACGTTCTAAAGAACAATTAGCGATCATTCGTGTATATGAAAGTGCAATTGTTGTAGAAACCATTCACTATCCAGATGAAGTTCGAGCCGTGGCAGATGTGCCGAATGTTCCTGAGCAAGCAGAAGTAGGAAAAAAAGAACTGGATACAGCTAAATTATTAATTGATCAATTAACAACAGAATTTGAGCCTGAAAAGTATACCGATGATTATCGAACAGCTCTATTAGAATTAATAGAAGCGAAGAAAAATAATGAAGAAATAGAAATCGGTGGAGAACCAAAAACGACTCCGGATAATGTAACGAACTTAATGGATGCGTTGCAGGAATCGTTAGATCGGGCGAAAAAGGACAAGCCAAAACCGAAACAACCGAAGAAAAAAACAACTGCAAAGAAGAAAAAAGCAACATCATAAAGTCTCTAGTTTTCAATTCTAGGGACTTTTATACTTAGATAGAAAAAACATCCTATCTCTTGTATATCGTATATGTAACATTAAAATTCCCCATTGAATGAAGTACACTTTACGGCAAATTTACTGTATTTCTATTACATTTTTGCTCTACACTTACAAATTGATTACAGAATGATGAAATCTGGGCTTTTGATATGATTTTTTTTTGAAAAACGGGTAAAGTGGATAATGCAACAATAATTCTGGAATACAACAAGAGGGATGAATATGGAACGTAATGCTTTCTTTGATAATGCGAAAGCTTTATTAATTTTCTTGGTTGTTTTTGGTCATATGATTCAACCTTTTACAAATGAATACGCAGGAATTAACACTTTGTATTTATGGATTTATACGTTTCACATGCCAGCATTTATACTATTATCTGGATTCTTTACTAAAGGTTCCGGAAATGCAGGATATGTTTGGAAATTAGCAAAGAAATTAATTGTACCGTATTTGATTTTTCAAATTTTATATACTATCTATTATTTCTATATTGGTAAACCAGATTGGCAAACGGGTATGTTTCACCCACATTGGTCTTTATGGTTCTTATTTAGCTTATTCAGCTGGCATATTTTATTAATCGTGTTTAAGAAAATCCCTGCATTTTACAGTATTTCATTAGCAGTACTAATAGGTGTGGTAGTAGGGTACTTTGGTGAGATTGGCCACACATTTAGTTTATCACGTACATTTGTGTTTTTCCCATTTTTCTTAATCGGATATTGGGTAACAGAAAAACAAATGATGAGTATAAAGAGAAATGCCGTAAAAGGAGTTTCATTAGTTGTGATGACCGTACTAGCAATTGCCATTTTCTATATGCCAGAATTTAACTCTGGATGGCTATTAGCTTCCAAATCTTATGGAGATCTAGGAATGGAGCAATATGGAGGTATTGCAAGATTGCTTGTGTATGTTACAGCAGCTATTATGGTGGTGAGTGTGTTAGCTTGGGTACCGAAGCGGAATTTCGGATGGTTGACAAAACTAGGTACAAGAACATTATATGTATATTTACTTCATGGTTTTATCGTACAGTTTTTACGTCAATATGATATATTATCGGTAAATAACATACTAGACTTTATCGGTATTGCTGGTATTTCGGCAATGATTGTTATTCTATTGTCTAGTAAGCCGGTATTAACTGTGTCACAGCCATTAATAGAAGGTAAGATGTCTATAATTCGAAATATATTTAATAACCAACGAAGTGGAACATCTTCTTAAAATAGTGAAAGATTTACAGTAATAATACTTCAGTGGAATTAAAAAAAGAACTCAAAGATTTTATATCTCTGAGTTCTTTTTTTTAATGTACGTATTCTCTTAAAAGATAATATGAGCGATTAATGTAATGACCGGTAGAGTAATGATTGTACGTAATAAAAAAATAATCATTAAATCTTTAAATGAAACAGGTACTTTGGATCCTAGTAATAAGCCACCAACTTCAGATAAATAAATTAATTGTGTTACTGATAATGCAGCAATAATAAATCGAGTGATTTCAGCTTCCACACCTGATATAAAGATAGCTGGCAAGAACATATCTGCAAAACCAACCAACAATGTTTCAGAAGCTTCTTGTGCATATGGTATTTGCATAAGCTCGAGTAACGGAACGAATGGTGCACCAATCCATTGGAAGAATGGAGTATATTCTGCGATCACAACAGCAACCGTCCCGATAGCCATAACGACAGGAGCGACGCCCATCCACATATCAAGGATATTTTGACCACTTTCCTTTAATATTTTAGATAAGCTGCTTTCCTTTCTTGCTCTTTCAATTGCATTCTTATATCCATAACTAATTATAGATTCCCCTTCTGGGATAGATTCATCTAATTCTTTATTGGCATCTGTAACATACGTATTAGCTTTTCTAGATAGAGGTGGAATTCTAGGCATGATTAGTGCTGCTACAATCCCAGCAATAATAATCGTTAAGTAGAACGGCAAGAATAGTCTCTCCAAATCAACTTCTTGTAGCACAACTAGTGTAAATGTAATAGAAACTACAGAGAATGTTGTACCAATAACCGCAGCTTCGCGTTTCGTATAGTTACCTTGCTCGTATTGCTTACTGGTTAATAAAACTCCAATCGTTCCATCGCCTACCCAAGACGCAAGTGCATCAATAGAAGAACGTCCAGGTAGACGGAATAAAGGACGCATAATTTTTGTCATTAATGTTCCAAAGAATTCAAGTAAGCCAAAATTCGTCAGCAGTGGTAAAAGTAATCCTGCGAATAAAAACACCGCAAACAAAACATGTAAGAGGGAATGTAATAACATTCCGCCAGTATTCTCACTGTAGATTGCTTCTGGTCCGATTTCGAAAAATACCATTACTGCAATAATTGCAGCAATTACACGTGTAATCGTCCAGAACATGCTTGTGTAGAATAATTGCTTTAAGAAAGGCTTGTGATTAAAAGCATCCTCACCTAAAAATTTTGCAATAACTGTAGAAATAGCAGTTATAATTATAATAACCATCATTATTGCAGAAAGGCTATTTGCCAATAGAATTTGTACCCAATTTGCGAGTAAAGCAATTGGAATTGTCATATCACCATCAACGGTAATAGGAATCATAAAGAAGAAAATACCAATCAAAGAAGGTATAATGAACTTCAAATGATCGCTAAAAGAATATGATTTCAAAGTATTGACCCCCAAAAATATATTTATATAAAAGTATTATAGTAGATTGTACTGACTGCATAATTATACATTATTTAGAAATTATATTCAATCATTTTTTTAGTATGCTTAGTAATTTCATTAAGCACATATTATATGCATGAAATACGGATGTTGCTCTTTAGGAGTTGTCGTATTTCATCCCAGTCATTCCCAATATCTCCTATAATTTATTTATATCACTAATAAATTGTTTTATAATTAGAACTTGGGAATAATGAAATTGAGTCATGTTAATAAATGGATTAAAACTATTAAATTCGGGAATATAATAAATGTAATGAATATTAATTTAGTAATTTCGCTAAAATAATTTACGATATGGTAGTTCATTCACTATAATAGAAATAATACATGGAGATATTTTTTCTCCAAATGCATCTTGGAAAGTGAATGTTTCATTGAAGGGGGTGTAATATATGAGTGATTATTTACGAAAAGGTTTCTTACTTGGCCTAGGAGCTGCTGTAAGCGGTAAAGAGAAGTTTGATAAGAAACTGAAAGAACTCGTTGAGAAAAACGAACTGACACAAGAGCAAGCGAAAACCGTCATGGACAACTTTATTGAAAAAGGCGGTATGAAGAAAGAAGAGTGGGATGCGAAACAACATAAACAAACTCAACAGCTTGCAAAGGATTATGGAATTGCGACCGTAGAAGATATTCAAGAAATTCGTGCAAGACTAACAGAATTAGAGGACAAGTTAAGTGATAAATAGGCACTTTTTTAATGGGCTTGGGAACATAAAAAGTTTAGCTTAAATACTTTTGCCCAAGCTCTCTTTCTTTACATTTATTCTGTAAGGGGCCGTAATTTCCGAACTTCCAGACTATGAGCTGTAGTTAAAGAGAAGATCTGAGGAGTCAACTTCATGTAAGTGCCGGATAATCTCCAAGGGACTTTAGGTCATGCTTTTGTGGTAACAATAACAATATTCAGTGATGTTACAGAATGAAGATGCATTTTCAAAATGAAAACTGTAAATTCAGTAAATTATCAATTTGCTATTGATTGTGATAGTTTTAACGAGTATAATTGTTTATAGTTAGTAGCACGTATAGGGGGAGTTGTCGGTATGCAAAGCTTTTTTCAAATTTGTAATGATACTACTGAAAAGCTTGGAAGAAGATTGCAAGATGAGGAAATAAGATTTTTGCAATGGATGTATGAACGCTATACGGTGGAACAATTAGAAGAAGAGCTGAAATCAAAAGAAGGTCATTTATATACAATGAATTCGTGATAGAGGGGCATCGGACATTCCGAAACCCTTTTTTATTTTGGGCTATAAGTAAAAATCGTTAATATAGATTTGTATAAAATCAATAGCTTTCATGCTATAATTCTCATGAAAGAGTTAATGAAGGAGAGAGCGTTATGTCGGTTTCCAATGAAACCATCATTAATAAAATGATAACAGAATTAGAAGCAGCGAAGCGTGAAGCTAACAACCACTCACAATTGAAAAAAAGAATAGAACATGTCCGTATTTTAAGTGAGTTATTTGATGAAACACGTACTCCGAATAAAGGAGCGACAGTTTCTTCTATTACAACACCACAAATTAAACAAGTTTCAGATGTGGAATCGCAATTTACGGATGCAGAAATAAAGGCAATGCTTGGAGATACTTCAAAATCAATCGGGGTAAACAAGAAGAAATCGGTTGAGGACGATGAAGCGAATGGAGACTCATTATTTGATTTTTAACATCGGAGGGAAACTAAAATGAAGCTATTTTTAATAATTGGAGCTATACTAGGATTCTTAGCAGTTGCTTTAGGTGCATTTGGTGCACATGGGTTAGAAGGAAGACTTTCTGAGAAAGCACTGAACAACTGGGGGAAAGCAGTAGATTATCAAATGTTCCACACCATAGCTATAATCGCTGTCGCATTACTTTTAGCAAGATTTGAAGGAAGCGGATTACTCACAACTAGTGGTTGGATGTTTCTTGTAGGGATTATTTTGTTTTCGGGAAGTTTATATGTTTATTCCTTTACGAGTATAACTACCTTTGCGATGATTACACCAATTGGAGGACTTGCATTCCTTATTGGGTGGGTGTTACTTGGTGTTGCAGGCATGAGACTTTTATAACTGAAAGAACATAGATGTGATTAACAAAAATAATACGAATGCTCGGATAGCTTGTTTCATAGCTTCTGATTGACGTCTTGTTTGCATTAATATTATTGCATCACAAACAATGCTTAAAACAAGCAAATACACAGCAAAAAACAAAAGAATTAGCCATCCTGTAATTAAAGCTGTAATACCAGAAAGAAAAGAAAGTACTAACCCAATAACTTCCATTTGAATAAATTTTTGATATGGATGTCTCATAGTTGGTGCACCTCGCTAACAAATGGATAAAGGATGACCCGATTAATTTGTTAAGGTCATCCTTTTTATATAGTTTCGCCTACTATCTTGGATTATAAGTAGATAATTGTTGACCATATGGGTATGAGTAATTAATTTCGTTATCAAATGTAACGTAATCAAGATAAACCATTAATAATAAAAATCTGCGTTCTGATCCTTCTTCTCGAATTAAAATATGATCTCTTCCTGCTTCTTCAATATAGCCACGAAACTCTGTCTGTTGTGCGCTATTTTCAAAAGTCATATAAAAAGTTCCAAGCTCACCTCTGTTCATACGTAAGATATTTTCGATAAACGATTGTTGAGCTGGTAGACCTCCCGTACCACCGGTTTGTGGTGGTTGCTGTTGTGGCTGTTGTTGTCCCCCCTGTTGATTACCTTGATTGAACTGCCTTGTTGGGTATACTGGATAAAATGCAGGTGAAGTGTTTGGATAATAGTAGTATGGTTGTTGAGATTGTGGTTGTTGATACGGATAATTTTGATAATTGGATTGGTTTTCATTTTCACTCATGAATAATCCCTCCTAAACTGTAAAATAACTTTTTAGTGAACCAATATAAGCTCGCTTAACGATATACTTCTGGACACTCCGCAGCAGTAGGCGCAAAAAAACAATGTGCCTTAAATCTACCGACGTTCCACTGTCCGAACCATTGTTCGGGGCATGCGCCTTCAGGCATAAAAAACCATAACGAATTTGAGGCAGGATGTTGCCTCTCTCCTTGTATCACCCTTCGAGCAAGACGTATTTCAGATTGACGTGCTCTTTGATAAAAATAACCTTTCTGTGTTGCTTCAAAGCCTCCAGGACTTTGATAAACCATATCGGTTATAGATCGAATGTTTGGGAAATCTAAACAACTTGCAATTACCCGATTGATACCAGTGTTTCCAACCATCAACATTCCTAAGTCGCCATCACCTTCAGCTTCAGCACGCATGAGGCGGGCAAGTAATTCTACTTCTGCCTCATTATGTTTCACAATGGCCATAGAGATACCTCATTTCCATATTTCTCATCTAAGATGTCAATCTCAATATTTATTTTTATGCCTGTATTTTGGATAAAATGACAATAAAAAAAGACTTTCCATCAAAAAGATAAAAAGCCTCTTGCATAATTTTATATAGACAATTGGATAGAAAGTTCTTCTTTTTCTAAGAAGTTTCCTACAATAAAGTCGCCAAACTCAGCATATTTGGTTGTTACTTCATCAAAACGCATTTCATAAACAATTTTTTTGAATTGAAGTGGGTCATGTGCAAACAATGTTACTCCCCATTCCCATTCATCTAATCCAATGGAACCTGTAATAATTTCCTTCACTTTTCCTGCAAATTTTCTACCAGTCATTCCGTGCTCATATAGAAGTTTTGTACGTTCTTCTTTTTCAATTTCAAACCAGTTTGCACCTGGATCACGACGACGAGCCATTGGATAGAAGCAAGCATGCTCCCATTTAGGCATAATCGGTTTTAAGCGATCCTTAACATATGGAGAAAGCTCACGATCTTCTCCCGCTTTCATTGGATCATGCATCGTCATTTCAATAATCGAAACGTAGGAATAACCTGGAATTAGGAAATCTCCAAGTTTTGTCTTATTAATTTCAGTCTTGATTTGCTCTAATTCTTCGAAGCTTTCGCGTAAGAAAATAAACATAAAGTCTGCTTTGTTACCAACTACTTTATATACTCCATGACTTCCTTGCTTTTCTTCTTCTACAGCTTCCCATTTAGAAATGAGCTGTTGGAATTCATCAATAGCTGCTTGTCTTTCTTCCTTAGAAATTAATTTCCAAGATGTCCAATCAAATTGACGTGTATCATGTAATGCTGACCAACCGTCAACAGTAACTACAGCCTCTGCCATATTTAACAACTCCTTATATAAAAAATACATGTTCTGCTTTTACTATAGCATAAGTAGGGTACTCTAATCATATCAAACAGGCTCAAAATCATCTTGAAAGCATCTATTGTCAATTGTTTGTCAAAAATTAAGAATTCATACTATGCGCTTCACTTTATTTGTTTACTGTGATAGTTTATCATGAGAAAGTATTCACAAGTTTGTAAGGCTACAAGGAGGCATACATTATGGGATTATTCGAACAATTAGCTGAAAAAGTAACAGCTGCTGATAAAAAAATTGTCTTTCCAGAAGGATTAGATGAACGTATATTAACTGCAGCAAGTCGTTTAGCAGAAGAAGGGATTATGACACCAATCTTAATAGGTAATATACAAGATGTGAAAGCGAAGGCAAAGGCTCTTGATGTGTCGATAGATAGTTGTGATGTTATTGATCCAAATAACTACGATGGTTTTAATGAAATGGTTACAGCATTTGTTGAAAGAAGAAAAGGAAAAGCAACCGAAGAAGATGCAAAGAAAATTCTTATTGATGAAAACTATTTTGGAACCATGCTTGTATATATGAATAAAGCAGATGGATTAGTTAGTGGTGCAGCTCATTCTACTGCGGATACAGTACGTCCAGCATTACAAATCATCAAAACAAAAGAAGGCGTAAAGAAAACTTCTGGCGTATTCATTATGGTTCGTGATGAAGAGAAGTATGTATTTGCAGACTGTGCAATTAACATAACACCAGATAGTAATGACCTTGCAGAAATTGCTGTAGAAAGTGCGAAAACAGGGACTTTATTTGATGTGGATCCTAAAGTTGCAATGTTAAGCTTCTCTACGAAAGGTTCTGCAAAATCTCCAGAAACTGAGAAAGTATCTGAAGCATTAGAAATTGCTAAAGAAAAAAATCCATCTCTAGTAATTGATGGAGAATTCCAATTTGATGCTGCATTTGTACCAAGTGTAGCAGAGAAAAAAGCTCCAGATTCCGTTTTAAAAGGTAATGCAAATGTATTTGTTTTCCCAAGCTTAGAAGCAGGAAACATCGGCTACAAGATTGCACAACGTTTAGGTGGATTTGAAGCGGTAGGACCCATTCTTCAAGGATTGAACCGTCCGGTAAATGACCTTTCACGTGGATGCAGCGCTGAAGATGTGTATAATTTAGCGTTAATTACTGCAGCACAAGCAGTGGGAGAATAATATAGTAAAAAAAGAAGCTGAGACATTTTTCATTTAATTGATTTCTTTGTCTCAGCTCCTTTTTTAATAAAAATACTATGATTTATTCATTTTTCTTATATAAACGATTTGTCCAATATGATAGGCAATATGCGTGATTGCGTTTCCTAATAGTTCTCCCCGCTTTGCGCCTACCAGAAAGTTAATTACTGAACAGGACAGGTTAGAGTTATCCTTAAATAATTTCTGCCAATGTAAAAGTATCCCGAGTAATTCATTTCGAAATTCGTTAAACGAGATTTTATCAGGCAATGAGAAAGTTTCTGCATTTTCCTTTACTGTTTGAATCGAATTAAAATCAGAATGCTTGTATCTGATTTGCCATGTTCTGTTTCAATAAATAAGGTGTTGAACAATCTCAGCGACACTATGGCTATTTGTATCCGGCTTCCAAAAAGCCTTCTTTTCATTAATACCATCTGTTGCTTCTATGAATGATATGTTGTATCTACTTGGATCATTTGCGTTAGCCAGAAATTGGTCTAAAGTTACTTCCTTTAACTCTATTAATAAGCATACCTCCCAGAATTTTATATCCATAATTATATTTCAAGGGGGAGGAAAGGTATTTCCTCTAAAGTAGAAATGATTTGTGAATATTAATTAGTCTGATTACGTTTCACCATTTGCTTATAACGTTTTTCAAAATTCATTTTTTCCTCTTCTTGAAAAGGCATTTCAACAATTTTATCCGTTAGCTTCTTCAACGTATGGATCACACGTTTTTTAACATCATTTACAGTTAATGTAATTCCTAGTAATTCAGAGAGGGAGCCCATTACTTTTGGATCTATATCAGGATATGTAAAGGTAGTTTCTTTATTTTTCTTACCTTTTGTATAAAATTTCTGTATCAATTCTGCTCGTTGGTTGCTATTGCCTTCCACATCTAAATATATTTGAACGGAAATACCATTTTTAACTCGACGTTGAGAAATTCCAGCAAATTTTCTACCTTTAATGCTTAGATCATAATCACCAGGGCAGTAAGATCCAACAATTTCATATGCTTTAATTTCATCAGTAAGATCATGAAACATGGCCTGTACGAAGCGTACCATAGCCTCGTAGCAATCATAGATAGATAAGTTCTTTCCTCCAGGAATAATCAGTGAAATATTCAATACCCCTTCATCTAAAGCTACTGCAAGTCCTCCGGAATTACGTACCACAGCCTGATAATTATTTTTTTCAATAAATTGCATACCTTCATCAATAAAAGGTAATCGTGAATCTGGTATGCCAAGTACGATAGTATTTGGATGTACCCATAAACGAATAACTGGAGGTGAGGTTTCTTCACTTACAGAAATAGCTAACGCATCGTCTATAGCAAAGGAAGTTAATGCCGTATTAGGTTTTCCTTCTATTTCTGTGTGCACAGAATGATCTATATATCGAAATGATTGATGACGGATAATATCTTTCCAGTTTTTCATAATTTCCTCCTTGTGCTTTCATCCTCTGTCTAACTATAATATAATATACTAAAATCGTCGAAAAAGATCGGATGGAGACATAGATATGGAATATAAAGACCAACAGCTAACAGAAGAGAAGGTATTTAAAGATCCTGTTCACCGATATATTCATGTTCGAGATCGGGTAATATGGGATTTAATTGCTGCTCCCGAGTTTCAGAGACTTCGTCGGGTAAAACAATTAGGAACGACAAATTTAACTTTTCATGGAGCGGAACATAGTAGATTTAATCATTCATTAGGTGTATACGAAATTGTTCGACGTATCATGATGAATTTTCAAGATCGAGTGAACTGGGATAATGAAGATCGGTTGTTATGTTTATGTGCTGCCTTGCTACATGATTTAGGGCATGGGCCATTTTCTCATTCTTTTGAAAAAGTATTTAAACTTGATCACGAGAAATTTACGCAACGTATTATTTTAGAAGATACGACTGTTAATCAAATCTTAAATAAGGTATCTCCGAATTTTGCACAGAAAGTTGCAGACGTAATTGCAAAAACGTATTCGGATAAGCTTGTCGTAAGCCTGATCTCCAGTCAAATTGATGCGGACAGAATGGATTACTTACAAAGAGATGCATATTTTACTGGGGTCAGCTATGGCCATTTTGACATGGAAAGAATTCTAAGGGTAATGCGTCCGATGGATGACCAGGTTGTCATTAAATCTACTGGAATGCATGCCGTAGAAGACTATATTATGAGTCGTTATCAGATGTACTGGCAAGTGTATTTTCATCCGGTAACAAGAAGTGCAGAAGTGATTCTATCGAAAATCTTCCAACGTGCAAAGTATTTATATGAAAATGATTCGTATACTTTTAAATTAAAACCAACACATTTTATCTCATTCTTTAGTGGAACAGTAGATTTACAAGACTATTTAAAAATAGACGAGATGATTGTCTATTATTATTTCCAATTATGGCAAGAAGAAAACGATGAGATTTTAGCAGATTTATGTGAAAGGTTTATAAATAGAAGACTATTTAAATATGTTGAATACAATCCAGATCCACAGATAAATGCAGGAATGGAATTATATCAATTATTTAAAGAGGCAGGAATTAATCCAGACTATTATCTTGTTGTGGATTCCTCGTCGGATTTACCTTATGATTTTTATCGTTCTGGGGAAGAGGAAGAACGGTTACCAATTCATTTATTGATGCCGGATGGCGGTCTGAAAGAACTATCTCGGCATTCTGATATAGTAGAATCTATATCAGGGAAAAAACGGACGGATCATAAGTTATATTTTCCAAAGGATCGCATTCAAGAAATCAAAGATGAAAGTTTAAAACAACGCATTGTCGATATTTTGTACAGATAAGGAGTGAAGAGGTTTGTTAGATAACCACGCTAAACTACTACAGTTCTTTTCAGTAGCCAATCAAGTTACTGGTCGTAAAAAATTACAAAAAATGATTTATATATTGCAGCAATGTGAAGTTCCTTTTGAAGAAAAATACGAGTTCCATTTTTATGGCCCATATTCAGAAGAACTGACACTTCGTGTAGAAGAACTCTGCAATTTAGGGTTTGTGGAGGAGCAAAAAGAAGAGAAAAGTAGCTATCATCAATATCATTATACAATTACTGATAAAGGGGAATCCTTTTTAACACAATTTGAAATGGACATGCCCGATATAGGTGAGATGATTACGTTATTACAAGAAAAAAGTTCACGATTTCTTGAGTTAATGTCTACCATGTTTTTCTTTTGTCATTCTTCAAAAGAAGAAATTATAAAAAAAGTACATACAGTAAAGCCAAAGCAAAAGTATACAGATGAAGAAATCAAAGAAGCTTTTCAATTAATGGATGAGTTAACGAACAAAAACAAATCGAGTTACTAAAAAACTACAGATGAACGTGCTACAATAGCACCAATAGTAATTAATTAGGAGGTTACCACATGAGTTCAGATCAATCTTCCAACAAAAAAAAGAATAATTTTACGATCATAAAAGATGATTCTACAGATGGCCATGGAGGTTATGGTGCTGGGACGATTAGTTTAGAAAATATGTCATCTATCATTGTCGATCCAAATGAAGATAAGGCCTATGTAGATATGGCTGCGATGCATGCTAGAAGTGACGTTGAACGTAGAGTGAAATGGATCAATGATAGAGAAGAAGTGCAAGGTGGCAAATTATACTGGATAGTATGGGTCACGGTAGACAAAAACGAAAATGGACCTTATTATGCTGGAGTAGCAGGAAGTGAAATTCGTGTGAATCGGGAAATCAAGCGTGCATATAAATCAATGGCGGAACATGTGAAGCATATGGAAAAATCATTGAAAGGTCATATTATTGTTGAACATATGGATGATCATTCGAAGAAGCTACTAGGTGACTTCCTTCGTGACTACAAACCAGAGTTATGGGAAAATTCTACAGAGGAATTAACACGACAATTATTTTAGTAATTAAATGTTACGATTTTGTGAATGAATGAAGAACTTAACAAGAAAATCTTGTACTTTTTGTCAAAAATTTGTAAACTATTGAATACATGGGCTCACTCATGTTTACTAGGACAAAAAAACAGCCAGCTATCGAGATCCTCGATACTGGCTGTTTTTTTATAAAAATTCCCTTGTAGGACTATCCTAGAAGAACTCATCAAAGATTTTTTTCAGGAAGCCTTGATGATCACTTTCTTCTTCCTCTATATCTTCAGGATGATCTCTATCTGTACAATAACCTATAGGTTCTGTACCCTTTTCAAAAAACATAATACGACTTTGGCTGCAGGAGGCAGTAGCTCTCTTTCCACTAACAGGATCAATGGGTAAGCCTATAACTCCAGAAGGCATTGCAAATGTGTGTTTGCTCGATGGTTCGTGAATGGCTTCCATATAATTTGCCCAAATGTTTTTAGAGAAAGTGGTTTCTTGAACTTGAGTTATTTTTCGATGATCATCATAACCTACCCATATACCAGTTACAACTTCCGGACTATAACCTACCATCCAGCTATCGTAATCTGTTGTACCTGATTTTCCTGCATAAATATTGGAAAGCTGATTATTAATCGCCGATCCAGTGACACTCGTATAATCATTTAATTCTTCATCAAACATACCGGTTAGTAATTGTGTAAGGATAAAGGTATTTTTCTCATCTAAAACTTGTTCTAATTTATCATCACTATGCTCATAAACTGTTTTTCCTTTTTTATTGACAATTTTACGAATCGTATACGGTTCGATTTCTTTCCCGCCGTTCGCTATCCTGCCATAAGCCTGTGTTAATTCCATGACGCTAATAGATGAAGTACCTAAAGCTAATGAAGGTACAGCATCCAGTTCACTCGTAATACCAAAATCTTTTGCTGTTTCAACCAGATTTTTCGGTCCAAGATACAAATTTGTTTTTACTGCATAGATATTGTCAGAAAGTGCAATAGCTTGTGCTAGAGTAATTGGTCCATTTGCGTAATAGCCATTAAAATTACCAGGTTGATAAGTTGTTCCATCTTCTAAAGTAAATGTCGTCGCCTCACTTACCAATTGAGTACTTGGTGTATAACCGTTCTCTAAAGCTTCGTAATAAAGGATTGGTTTGAAAGAAGACCCTGCCATTCTTTTTGATTTGGTAGATCGATTATAACTACTTGTTAAGTAATCTTTTCCGCCAGTTAAGGCAGTAATTTCCCCGGTATTAGGATTCATAGACACTCCAGCTACTTCTAACTCCTCTGAACCATTCATATTATTGGTTACTGCTCGATCCATTTCTGATTGATGAGATAGATCTAATGTAGTATATAATTTATATCCTCCAGTTTGAATTTCCTCGGTATCAATATCTAAAATTTCCGCAGCTTCTACAAGTGCTTCATCAGTGAAGTATGGTGCTGCCTCTTCTTTTGCAGCTGTTTCAGCATAGATTAATTTTTCTTGTCTAGCACGATTATACCCTTCCTGCGTAATCACACCATGTTGAAGCATTTCAGATAATATTAGTTGTTGACGCTCATTAGCCAATTCTTCATTATTTAAGGGAGAATAATACGAGGGCCCCTTGGGAATTCCTGCTAGCATTGCAGCTTGTGCCAATGTTAATTCTTTTGCGGTCGTATCAAAAAAATAACGACTAGCAGCTTCAATTCCATATGCACCGTGCCCGTAATAGATGGTATTTAGATAACCTTCTAGAATCTCTTCTTTGGAGTAAAACATTTCCAAACGTATAGCATAAAAAGCCTCTTGTATTTTTCGAGACCAGGCTTTTTCTGGAGTTAGATATAGGTTTCGTGCATATTGTTGTGTTATTGTACTTGCTCCTTCTTTTAAGGAGCCGTGCGTTATATTCGTCCAAATTGCTTTTGCGATTCGTTTATAATTGAATCCATTATGTTCAAAAAATTGTTGATCTTCAATAAGTAAGGTTGCTTGAATGATATTTTTGTTCATATCATCAAGAGGAACCCATTCCATGGAGTTTAACAAGCGTTCTTCTCCGATTTTTTCATCATATCGATCATAGACTGTGGTTGCTTGCTTTCCAGCTAATTCTGGTGGTCCGAGTATATAGGCAATGATATATGTACCCAATATAGCAGTTACAACTAGTCCAACCATTACCCATATAATGGTTCTTATTCGTTTCCAAAGTTTTGATTGCTTCATAATTTTCGTCTCCATTAGTTTTAAAAGCATTATATAATCATTATTGGAAAGGAATCGTGAATATAAACGTTTGTTCGAAAATTCTTGCACTAACGAATAGTATTGATTATCACCACCGTTTATCGCTATAATAGGTACATTAATGAAAATGGCGGATTCGTGACGAATAATAAACGAAGCAATAACGAAACTGAGGCGATGCTATGACAAATGGACGTAAAGAAGTAACCATTGAATTAAAGACGACGATTCATGATATAGAGACTGGGGATAAAGAAACACAAAAACAATCGTTCTCAGGAGAATTAATAGCTCAAGGAAAGTTTGACGTTCTAAAGTTTACTGAGGTTTTAGAGGATGGGCAAAAAATACAAAATATGATTACGATTCAACCAGAACGAGTCGCTATTCGACGGTCAGGTGCAATTAAGATGAATCAACAATTTCAAGAAAATAGCCGTACGGAAAATATTTATCAACATATGCATGGAAGTATGCGTATGGAGACTTTTACTAACAGGATTTCTTTTGAAAAAGAAAAGGATGATAAAGGAAATCTACAAATGGATTATAATATGAAACTTAATGGACAATTGGAAAGAGAACATAGATTGGTACTGACATTTTCTTAGGAGGACATCGACATGAACGTATTAGAACAAACGGAACAAAAATTAAAAGAACAAATTCATCAAGCTGTCATTAATGCAGATTTAGCAACAGAGGATCAGATTCCAGATATCATTTTGGAAAAACCAAAGGATAAAGCGCATGGAGACTTTGCTACTAATATTGCGATGCAACTTGCGCGTATTGCAAAGAAAGCTCCACGACAAATTGCAGACGACATCGTTGAGAATTTAAATAAATCAGAAGCATCTGTTGAAAAAGTTGAAATTGCAGGTCCAGGATTTATTAATTTCTTCATGAAGCAAGACTTCTTAGGTGAAGTAATTGAGACTGTATTATCTGCAGGTGATAATTACGGGAAGTCAACGGGTGGAAATGGAGAAAAAGTCCAAGTGGAATTTGTATCAGTAAACCCAACTGGTGACCTCCATTTAGGGCATGCACGTAATGCTGCTTTTGGGGATGTACTTTGTAATGTATTTGCAGCTGCAGGTTATGAAGTAGAGAGGGAATATTATATTAATGATGCAGGAAATCAAATAAATAATCTTGGGTTATCTGTAGAAGCACGTTACTTACAAGAAATTGGTAAAGATGTGGATATGCCAGAGGATGGCTATCGAGGTCAAGCCATTATCGATATTGCTAAAGAGTTAGTGAAGGAAGATGGAGAAAAATGGGCGGATAAAGATCACGAAGAACGCTTGGATTTCTTTAAAGAGTATGGTTTAAAAGCATCGTTAAGAAATATCGAATCGGATTTAAAGGACTTTCGTGTAGAATTTGATCATTGGTTTTCAGAGCGCTCATTATTTAAAGATGGACAAATTGATGACACTTTAGCTGTGCTTGATGACGGTGGCTATACATTTGAAAAAGATGGGGCACTTTGGTTTAAAACGACGGAATTCGGTGATGACAAAGATCGCGTCTTGATTAAAGGCGATGGGAATTATACCTATTTGACCCCGGATATCGCCTATCATAAAAACAAGCTAGATCGTGGATTTGATCGGATTATTAATGTATGGGGATCAGATCATCATGGATATATTCCACGTATGCGTGCTGCACTCCAAGCATTGGGCTATCCAGTTGAGAAATTTGATGTAAAAATTATTCAAATGGTAAATCTCTTTGAAGCAGGAGAAAAAGTGAAAATGAGTAAGCGAACAGGGAAGGCTGTTTCACTTCGAGAATTGATGGACGAGGTGGGAATTGATGCAGTTCGATATTACTTTGTTGCCCGTTCAAACGACTCACAATTAGATTTTGATATGGACTTAGCGAAATCACAATCTAACGATAACCCAGTTTACTATGCACAATACGCACATGCGCGTATTTGCACCATGCTTTCTCAGGCAAAAAGCAAAGGATTTAATACTGAAGCTGAATATGATGCATCTTTATTAACAGCTGAAAAAGAATTGGACCTATTGAAGAAAATTGGTGAGCTTCCACAAATGATCGTTGATGCTGCTGATAAGCATACACCTCATAAAGTGACTCAATATATCTTTGAACTTGCTACGTTATTACACAGCTTCTATAATGCAGAAAAAGTATTAGATGCAAATAATAAAGCTAGAACACATGCGCGTATTGCTTTAATGAAAGCAGTTCGTCAAACACTAGCTAATGCAATGACAATTATTGGAATCTCTGCCCCAGAGAAAATGTAATAAGTAATAATAGGAAGCCTATCCCTTTTAGAATTAAAAAGGGGTAGGCTTTTTGGTTCGACGTTATGTGCCCAGAGGAGGGGGAAGAAGCCAGAAGTGGTAACATAAATAATCATTATGTGTCAAGAAGAAGGAGAAGAAACCAAAAGAAGTAACATAAAATGCATCGACAAGTCATTCCCATTCTTTCATATAATTGGACAACAATAATTACATGAACAATCATCCTAGGATGAATTTTTAAAATTTTACCTAAAATATATTGACTGAATGATCATTCATGTTTAAAGTAATAGGTAAGGATTTCTTTCACGGAAGAAAATGTAATCGTTATCAATGAAGGAATACTACACAAAGAGGGGGAGCAGACGGTGGATACTTTTCTAATTATTAATTGGATTGCATTTTTGGCTATCACGATTTACGCATTTTATTTATTTGCCAAAGTAATCGCAACTCGAATCGCTTATATCAAGCTAGGAAAGAAATCAGAGTTTGATGGTGAAATTAAATTACGCTTAAAGCGAATTGGAAAAATTGTATTTGGCCAATCCAAACTTCTAAAAGATAAGAAGTCTGGAACGATTCACGTCATGATGTTTTACGGCTTTATTTTAGTTCAATTTGGTGCAATTGATATGTTTGTAAAGGGATTATCTCCAGGTAATCATTTACCATTTGGTATGTTTTATCCTGGGTTTGTATTCTTTCAAGAGTTAGTAACATTAATGATTTTAGTTGCAGTTATTTGGGCGTTTTATCGTCGTTATATGGAAAAGCTTGTTCGGCTTAAAAGGGGATTTAAAGCGGGGCTTGTATTAATTTTTATAGGTACATTAATGGTCTCCGTGTTATTTGGAAATGGTATGGCAATGATTTGGCATGGGCATGAGATTACTTGGGCAGAGCCTGTTGCTAGTGTTTTTGCTCTTGCTTTTAACTGGGCGTCAGCCGAAACAGCTACCGTGTTGTTTTACATTGCTTGGTGGGTACATACCATTACCCTTCTTACCTTTTTAGTTTATGTCCCACAATCGAAGCACGCACATTTAATCGCTGCTCCAATTAATGTATTTTTGAGTAAAAAAGTTCCAGGTAAATTGAAGAAATTAGATTTCGATATGGAAAATGTGGATGAAGAAAGTGAAGAGGAAATTGCTTTTGGTGTTGGGAAAGTAGAAGATTTTGAACAACATCAAATGATTGATTTTTATGCATGTGTAGAATGTGGTCGTTGTACCGATGTTTGTCCAGCAGCAGGGACAGGAAAAATGTTATCTCCAATGGATATAATGATAAAAGTTCGTGATCATTTAACAGAAAAAGGAGCTGCAATAACCGGTAAATCATCTTGGGTTCCGTCATATGCATTTGCAGGTAGTGCTGGAAATCAAGCTTCAGCTGATAAAGAGGTTGCTGCAACCATTCAAAGTTCAAGTTTAATTGGAGATGTTATCACAGAAGAGGAACTAGCTGGCTGTACAACTTGCCGTAATTGTGAAGATGCCTGTCCAGTAAATAATGAACATGTAGGTACGATTATTGACATGCGACGTTATCTAGTAATGACTGAAGGAAAAATGGATTCGGACATTCAACGTGCAGTAACAAATATTGAACGACAAGGTAACCCATGGGGGCTTTCAAAAAAAGATCGTGTAAAATGGCGCGATGAAGATGAATCCGTGTATATTCCAACCGTGAAAGAATTGAAGAAAGAAGAGAAGTCGTTTGAATATCTATTCTGGGTAAGTTCCATGGGCTCGTTTGATAGCCGTAGCCAAAAAATTGCTCTAGCTTTTGCAAAATTAATGAACCAAGCTGGTGTAAGCTTTGCAATATTAGGAAATACAGAAGCTAACTCAGGAGATACTGCTCGTCGTATTGGTAATGAGTTTTTATTCCAAGAAATAGCTGAGAAAAATATTAAGCAATTTATTAAGCATGACGTCAAGAAAATTGTCACGATTGATCCACACGCTTACAATATATTTAAGAATGAATATCCTGACTTTGGATTCGAAGCCGAAGTTTACCATCACACACAAATGCTTTATGATCTAGTAATGGCAGGTAGACTTAAACCAGAAAGAGCGATAAACGAAAGGTTAACCTATCACGATTCTTGTTATCTAGGAAGATATAATGGTGTATATGATCCGCCACGAGAAATTCTGAAGTCCATTCCTGGTCTAGAGTTAGTAGAAATGAATCGTAGTCGTGAGAATGGTATGTGTTGTGGTGCTGGCGGTGGTCTTATGTGGACAGAGGAGACTACTGGAGGAAGAATTAATGTGGCTCGTACAGAACAGGCATTGCAAGTAGAGCCGACCATGATATCTAGTGCTTGTCCATATTGCCTCACGATGTTAAGTGATGGAACAAAAGCAAAAGAAGTGGAAGAGGATATCGGTACAATGGATGTAGCCGAAATTCTAGCAATCTCTGTATTGGATAAAGAAGAGGTAAAAACAGCATAAAGTGCATCTTCCAATAGTCGGATTTTTATCCATACGTAGGGTTAGGATGAATATAACAGTTCTTTGGGCTAGTTATTTTTCATGTCCCTTTCGTCTTTGATAAATTTGGAAGTAGGGAGGTATATCCTCTCTATTTTCCCATGTCAATATTGAACGAGCGTTCAATCATTACAAGGAGGTACGAAAATGAAAAAAACAGTAATTGTATCTGGTGCACGCACACCTTTTGGAAAATTTGGAGGCGCCTTAAAACCGTTAAAAGCAACAGAACTCGGAGGTATTGCAATTAAAGAAGCTATGGAACGAGCAGGCATTAATAATGACGTCGTTGATGAGGTAATCATGGGAACTGTCTTACAAGGCGGACAAGGACAAATCCCATCTCGTCAAGCTGCAAGAAATGCTGGCCTTCCATGGGAGACACGATCAGAAACGATTAATAAAGTGTGCGCATCTGGAATGCGTAGTGTTACATTAGCGGATCAGTTGATTCGTTTAGGAGAAGAAGATGTCATTGTAGCAGGTGGAATGGAGAGCATGAGTAATGCCCCATACTTTTTACCAGATGCACGTTGGGGAAATCGAATGGGAGATAAATCTGTTGTAGATATGATGGTTCATGATGGTCTTACTTGTACATTTACAGGTAATCATATGGGCAACTATGGTAATTCTACAGCAGAAGATTTAGAGATTTCTAGAAAACGCCAAGATGCTTGGGCTTTACGTAGTCATCAAAAAGCGGTGGAAGCAATCGAATCGAATAAGTTTTCAGAAGAGATTGTACCTGTAGAAATTTCAACTCGAAAAGGAAATCCAATAACAGTTGATAAGGACGAGGCGCCACGTAAAGATACGACAATAGACAAACTATCATCACTACGTCCTGCATTTGATAAAGATGGGTCGATAACTGCGGGTAATGCTCCAGGAGTAAACGATGGAGCGGCAGCATTTGTCGTAATGTCAGATGAAAAGGCTGCTGAATTAAATAAACAACCTCTGGCTTATATTCTCGGTCATGCAGAAGTTGCTGTAGAAGCAAAGAATTTTCCACAAACACCGGGGATTGTCATTAATAAACTGTTAGAAAAAACCGGCACTGCTAAAGAAGAAATAGACCTTTATGAAATCAATGAAGCATTTGCAGTTGTTGCACTTGCGAGTGGACAGATTGCAGATATTGACGAAGAAAAAATCAATGTGAATGGTGGAGCAGTTGCTCTCGGCCATCCAATAGGAGCAAGTGGAGCGCGCATCATTCTTACGCTTATCCATGAATTAAAACGTCGTGGTGGTGGAAAGGGAATCGCTGCTATTTGTAGTGGAAGTGGGCAAGGAGATGCCATTCTTATTGAAGTACCAGCTGACTTAAACTAACAAGGAGGATAACCATGAATATCCGAAATGTTATGGTGGTCGGAGCAGGCCAAATGGGCGCAGGAATTGCGCTTGTTTGTGCTCGTTCTGGATACCATGTATACCTTTTTGATAAAAATAAAGAAGCACGGCAACGAGGATATGTGCAAATTGAAAAAATACTAGAAAAAGATGTAACAAAGGATAAAATGTCTGAAACAGATAAGATTGAAGCATTAAATCGAATAACATTAGCTAACACAATTGAAGAAGTAGCAAATTGTGATATAGCGATTGAAGCTGTAGTAGAAAATATGAACGTGAAGATTTCTGTTTTTCAAGAATTAGATAAACATGCGCCAAGCCATGCTATCTTAGCTTCCAATACATCGTCGTTACCAATTACAGAAATTGCAGCAGAGACAACACGACCAGAACAAGTTATTGGCATGCATTTTATGAATCCGGTTCCAATCATGAAATTAGTTGAAATCATTCGTGGATTAGAGACAAGTGATGAAACGTATCAACTTGTTCATAAAATGTCAGAATCATTAGGAAAATCAAGTGTAGAAGTACGAGATTTTCCGGGATTTGTGGCTAATCGTGTCTTAATGCCTATGATTAATGAAGCCGTTTACACAGTGTTTGAAGGTGTTGCTTCTCCACAGGATGTAGATCAAGTAATGAAACTTGGTATGAATCATCCAATGGGACCATTGCAACTTGCTGATTTTATCGGATTAGATACATGTCTATACATTATGGAAGTATTACACGAAGGATTTGGAGATAGTAAATATCGTCCGTGTCCGTTATTAAGACAATATGTTAAAGCTGGTCGTCTTGGAAAGAAGGTAGGTCGAGGTTTTTACACATATGATTAATCACTAGAGAGGTGGATGTGATGTCGATATTAATGCTATCTGATGAACAAAAAATGTTACAAAAAATGGTGCGTGACTTTGCTACACAAGAAGTGGTGCCAGAAATAGAGAGAATGGAAACTGAAGATCGGTTCCCTAAAGAACTAATACAAAAAATGGGAGAGCTTGGTTTAATGGGGGTTCCTATTCCAGAGGCATATGGTGGGAGTGGGATGAGTTATACCTCTTATATTCAAGTCATCCATGAAATATCTAAATTTAGTGCAACTTTAGGAGTAATCTTATCGGTACATACATCGGTTGGAACGAATCCGATTTTGTATTTTGGTACAGAAGATCAAAAACAACAGTATATACCTAAATTGGCACGAGGAGAGTATTTAGGTGCGTTTGCTTTAACGGAATCAGGATCAGGGTCGGATGCAAGCAGTATGAAGACCACTGCTAAACTGATAGATGACATGTATGTATTAAATGGATCGAAAGTTTTTATTACAAATGGTGGGGAAGCCGATACGTATATTACATTTGCCCGTACTGGAGATGCGCCGAAAGACATCAGTGCATTTATTGTTGAAAAAAACGCTCCTGGATTCATTATTGGAAAAAAAGAAAAGAAAATGGGTTTACATGGATCGAATACGGTAGAAATTATCTTTGAAAACTGTCGAATACCGAAAGAGAACTTACTAGGTGAAAGAGGAAACGGCTTTAAAATTGCGATGGCTAATCTAAATATCGGCCGTATTGGTATAGCTGCACAAGGACTTGGAATTGCTGAAGCTGCATTGAATTATGCAGTTACTTATGCAAAAGAAAGAGAACAGTTTGGAAAGCCCATTGCAGCGAACCAAGGGATTTCTTTTAAATTAGCCGAAATGGCAACGAATGTAGAGTCTGCGAAACTATTAACTTATCAGGCCGCTGCATTGATAGAAGCAGGAAAACAATGTAATAAAGAAACGTCGATGGCAAAAATGTTGGCAACAAAAACAGCAATGAAAAATGCAATCGAAGCAGTTCAAGTATTTGGTGGATACGGTTATACGAAAGAGTATCCAGTGGAAAGATTATTCCGTGATGCAAAAGTTACAGAAATATACGAAGGTACTAATGAAATTCAGCACATTGTAATTGCAAAACATCTGCTAAAAGACGAAGGGGTGCACGGTTGATGAATTTTCAATTAACAGAAGAACAAGAAATGCTGCGTAAAATGGTCCGTGATTTTGCAGAAAAAGAAGTTGCACCATCGGCATCAGAACGTGATGAAGAAGAACGCTTTGACCGTTCTATTTTTGATCAAATGGCAGAGTTAGGGTTAACCGGCATCCCGTGGCCAGAAGAATATGGTGGGATTGGTTCGGATTATCTGAGCTACGTGGTTGCGGTAGAAGAACTTTCTCGCGTATGTGCTTCCACAGGAGTAACATTGTCAGCTCATTTATCTTTAGCTAGCTGGCCAATATTTAAGTATGGAACGGAAGACCAGAAGAAGAATTTCTTGCAACGTTTAGCCACTGGTGAAGCGCTTGGTGCATATGCTTTATCTGAACCAGGTGCTGGAAGTGACGTTGTATCGATGAAAACCACAGCAAGACGAGACGGCGAAGGATTTGTTATTAATGGAAATAAGGTGTGGATTACCAATGGTGGCGTAGCTGATATTTATATTGTATTTGCAAAAACCGACACTGATGCAAATCATAAAGGGATTAGTGCATTTATTGTTGAAAAAGGAACTGAAGGTTTTAGTTTTGGGAAAAAAGAGAAAAAGCTTGGAATTCGTTCATCTCCGACCACCGAATTGATATTTGAAAATTGTCGAATACCTGCAGCAAACTTACTCGGAAGTGAAGGAGAAGGTTTTAAGATTGCTATGACCACACTTGATGGCGGAAGAAATGGCATTGCTGCTCAAGCCTTAGGAATTGCTCAAGGAGCTTTGGATGCTGCTGCGGAATACGCTAAAGAACGTCAGCAATTTGGAAAGCCGATTGCTGCGAATCAAGGAATTTCATTTAAATTAGCAGATATGGCAACAGAGATAGAGGCTGCCCGTCTATTAACCTATCAAGCTGCTTGGCTAGAATCAGCTGGTTTACCATATGGAAAAGCTTCTGCAATGTCGAAATTATTTGCTGGAGATGTAGCAATGAAAAGTACTGTTGAAGCAGTCCAAGTATTTGGTGGTTACGGATATACGAAAGATTATCCGGTAGAAAGGTATATGCGTGATGCTAAAATCACACAAATCTATGAAGGTACAAATGAGGTACAGCGATTGGTAATCGGTCGAATGTTAACAAAATGATGATATATAAGTAAAGTGCAGAAAGGAGGATATCAAAAAATGGCAGAAGATCGAATTCTTTCATCAGTCAAAGACCAACAGCTTGTCAGTAAACGTCGTAATCAAATTATTAAAGGTGCCATGCGCTTGTTTCAAGAAAAAGGCTTTCATCGTACAACGACGAGAGAAATAGCGAAAGAATCAGGTTTCAGTATTGGTACTTTATATGAATATATAAGGACAAAAGAAGATGTCTTATTTTTAGTATGTGAGTCGATTCATGATCAAGTAAGAGATCGAATTGCAGATTCTATGGAAGTTGAAAATCCTTCGATTGAAAATATGCGTAAGGCAGTAAGATCTTTCTTTTACCTCATGGATGACATGCAAGATGAAATCTTAATGTTGTATCAGGAAACTAAATCACTAAAAAAGGAAACGAGAGACTTTGTTTTGCAACAAGAAAGAGCTGTAGTCGATATTATGATTAAATTGTTATCAACCTGCCTAGAAAGAGATAAAAAGGATAAGGAAATGTGCCTGATTGCCAATAATATTGTCGTTGGAGGACATATGTGGGGATTCCGGCGTTGGATCATCCAAAAACAATTTACACTTGAAGAATACATTGATTTGCAGATGCAACATTTGGACCAACTTACTAAAAAAATAACTTGATGAAAATTTATATGTTAGCAATATTAAAGGGAATATCGAAACATGTGGGTTATTGAAGTAAAAAGTTGAGAAATAAATTTCTCAACTTTTTATGTCTTATATGTGGAATATTGCATCTATCTTTGTTTATAATGTAAAATATGTTTATCACGTTGTAATCATTTGTAACGTCTAAGATTAATTAGATAGGTGTGTTTACAGGTGATACCAACCTGATTCATTTAACTACCAATTATCAGGGGCAGTAAAAAGTCGCTGAACAAAGTTTTATGTTATTGTAAATGAGTTAATTTCATAAAACATAGCAACTTATTTAGTTATGAAATTGATTCAAGTAGATAGTTCAAATAAGAGCTGGATATACAAGAAGGTACATAGGCAGAATATGCCTTGATTATATTTGCTAAGGGAGTGCATGAACGTGAGTTTGCAACAATTAACCCATGATGAGATTGACCATTTATCCATGATTGAGCTAGCAGCAAAAATACTTAAAGAAGAGAACAAAGCAATGAATTATAAGGTTATCTTCAATAAGATTGCTGAGCTGAAGGAATTTACCGATGAGCAAAAACAAAATATGATGGCACAGTTCTACACAGATATGAATGTTGATGGTCGTTTTCTTACATTAGGATCTGGAATGTGGGGATTGAAACGCTGGTACCCAGTGGATCAAGCAGAGGAAGAAATTACCGAGGAACCGAAGAAAAAGACAAAGAAGAAAAAGAAGAAAGCAGCAGTCGTTGATGATGTGGATGATGATCTAGATGTAACAGATGATGAAATTGATGACATTGTTAGTGATTTAGGTGATGATCTAGAAGACGAAGATTTTGAAGATGATTTAGATGAAGATTTAGAGGACCTTGAAGATGAAGTCGATGAATTCGAAGCGGATGAAGATTTAGAAGATAAAGTTGATGATGATAATCCACGTTAAGAAGTCTTGACTTTTCATAAGACAATGAGTACAATCTTTATTGGGCTCTTTGATTCGAAATACAAAGCGTTTTCCCAGTTAAATGGGGGAACGCTTTTCTTATTTTATTTTCCCCTTTAGCCATACTAGGAATAATAAAATATCATAGATAGAAAGAAGGATGAGGAACGTGACAAAGTATATCTTCGTTACTGGAGGAGTAGTATCTTCTCTAGGTAAAGGAATAACAGCAGCATCTTTAGGTCGTTTACTGAAAAACCGTGGATTAAGTGTGACTATCCAAAAATTTGATCCATATATTAATGTGGACCCTGGAACAATGAGTCCATATCAACATGGTGAAGTATTTGTAACACATGATGGAGCGGAAACAGATTTAGACTTAGGTCATTACGAACGCTTTATTGATATTAACTTAAACAAATACAGTAACATTACAACAGGGAAAGTTTATTCTAGCGTTATTCGTAAGGAACGTCGCGGAGATTATCTTGGTGGTACCGTTCAAGTAATTCCTCATATTACGAATGAGATCAAAGATCAAGTGTTTCGAGCAGGTGAAGCAACTGGTGCAGATGTCGTTATTACGGAAATTGGTGGAACAGTTGGGGATATTGAATCTTTACCTTTCCTTGAAGCAATTCGCCAAATAAAAAGTGATGTTGGTCGTGACAGTGTTATGTATGTTCATTGTACACTCGTACCTTATATTAAAGCAGCAGGCGAAATGAAAACCAAACCAACGCAACATAGTGTGAAAGAGTTACGCTCACTTGGTATTCAACCAGATGCGATTGTATTGCGAACAGAAATGGCTATAAGCAAAGACATGAAAGAAAAGATTGCTTTATTCTGTGATATTGATGATAAATCGGTTATCGAAATGCGTGATGCGGACACACTTTATCAAGTACCGATTGCGCTACAAGAAGAAAAGCTAGATCAAATTACATGCGATCATTTTGGCCTTGATTGCAAAGAAGCAGATATGGAAGAGTGGAAAGGCCTTGTGAATAAAGTACGTAACTTGAGTAAAACAACGCATATAGGACTTGTTGGTAAGTATGTAGAACTTCCCGATGCTTATTTATCTGTTGTTGAGTCATTAAAACATGCTGGTTATGACTATGACGCTGATGTCAAAATTCATTGGATCAACTCAGAGTTATTATCTAAAGAACAAATCAATGAGGAACTATCTAAAGTGGATGGTGTATTAGTTCCCGGTGGATTTGGAGATCGTGGTATTGATGGGAAAATTGAAGCTATTCGTTATGCCCGTGAAAATAATATTCCATTCTTTGGAATATGCTTAGGGATGCAATTAGCTTCTGTTGAGTTTGCTCGTAACGTGGTTGGGTTATCTCAGGCTCATTCAGCGGAAATCGATCCACATACACCTCATCCAGTCATTGATTTATTACCAGAACAGAAGGATATAGAAGATTTAGGTGGTACCCTTCGCTTAGGTGCTTATCCTTGTAAACTTGTTGATGGTACAAAAGCGAAAGAAGCTTACGACGGTGCAGATGTTATTGAAGAAAGGCATCGTCATCGTTATGAATTCAATAATGTATATAGAGATCAAATGTCGGAAAAAGGATTTGTATTTTCAGGTACAAGCCCAGATGGTCGCTTGGTTGAAACAATTGAAGTAAAAGATCATCCTTGGTTTGTAGCTTGTCAATTCCACCCAGAGTTTACTTCACGTCCAACTCGTGCACAAAGCTTATTTAAAGGCTTTATCGGGGCTTCCGTTGAATATCGTAAAGGTTAATATATTTATCATAAGGCTGTTCAAATATTTATTTGAGCAGCTTTTTTTGCATAGTCCTGTGGGTGATTAAATAACTGAAACAACCACATCTGGCACAAGCTCCCGTTTAGTTATTCAAGTGGGGAAAGAACGAACCATCCATTGGAAGAAGTTAAACTTTATAAGTTAATCTGTGAGCACCACCACGAACTATAAGTCACTGACAATGTATTACTACTCTTTTTCTGTATATGTTGGTAAAATAAGAATGTGTTTTTACCAATTTTTAGCAATATTAGTTTCGTGAAAAAACTCTTTTTCTAACTTAGCAGGATTATTTTTTGTAGTCATCGAATTTTATAATTACAAGAAATACACACAGGGGGAGAATGTTTATGGGAAATTCAATCTTAGTAGTAGACGATCAACCAGGTATCAGAATGTTATTAAGTGAGGTTCTATCAAATAAAGGATATACAGTATCCCTTGCAGGAACTGGAAAAGATGCGATCGATAAGCTAAGTGAAAAATTATATGATTTAGTTATTTTAGATTATAAACTTCCTGTGTTGGATGGCAAGGAGGTTATTAAGCAGATGAACTCCGACAAATACAATACAAAGATTGTAGTAATGAGTGGAATGGCAGAAAGTATACAAGAAGAAATAGCGGACTATAAAGTTGAGAAATTGATTTCAAAACCTTTTAATTTAAATGAATTGTGCTCTGATGTAGAAGGAATTTTAGAAGATTAATACAGATAGAATGGTTCTAACTTGTTGCACCAGAGACTGGGACTTGGTATTCTTATTATGTAATAAAAATGATTATTTTTTTATTGCTATGTAAATTTAAGGAGGAACTTTTCATGCCTTTAGTATCAATGAAGGAAATGCTAGAAAAAGGTAAAGAGAATGGTTATGCAGTAGGTCAGTTTAATATAAATAACCTAGAGTATGTACAAGCTATTCTTCAAGCTGCGGAAGAAGAGAAGTCACCAGTTATTCTTGGTGTTTCTGAAGGAGCTGGAAAATATATGGGTGGTTTCAATGTAGTCGTTGCTATGGTGAAATCATTAATGGAATCTTATGGTACAACTGTACCTGTAGCAATCCATTTAGATCATGGATCTAGTTTTCAAAAATGTGCAGAAGCAATCCATGCTGGTTTTACTTCTGTTATGATTGACGGATCTCATTCTCCAATCGAAGAAAACATCGCAGTTACAGGGAAAGTTGTGGAATTAGCACAAATCCATGGCGTTTCTGTAGAAGCTGAGGTTGGAACTGTTGGTGGAGAAGAAGATGGAGTAATCGGTGGAATCAAGTATGCTGATTTAGAAGAATGTCAACGTCTTGTAAAAGAGGCTGAAATAGACTGCTTAGCTCCAGCACTAGGTTCTGTGCACGGAGAATATCAAGGTGAACCAAATTTAGGATTTAAAGAAATGGAAGAAATTCTAAATGCAGTTAATGTACCTTTAGTACTTCATGGTGGTACTGGAATTCCAACTAAGGATATTCAAAAAGCTATTTCTTTAGGAACTGCTAAAATTAATGTAAATACTGAAAATCAATTAGCTCAAACAAGAGCAGTACGAAAAACATTAGAAGAAAAACCAAATCTCTATGACCCACGTAAATACTTAGGGCCAGGAACTGAAGCGATTAAAGAAACTGTAAAAGGTAAAATGCGTGAATTTGGTTCTTCTAACCAAGCATAATCACATAATTGAAACGAATGAGCTGTACCAATGGTACAGCTTTTCCAACAATTTTTACACGAAAAAAAGCAGGGAGGATTTGTGATGAAATTTTTTATCGATACAGCTAATATTGATGATATTCGAGCTGCGAATTCACTAGGAATACTAGCAGGTGTAACAACAAACCCGAGTTTAGTGGCTAAAGAAGGAGTTTCTTTCCACGATCGTTTACGTGAGATTACAAAAGAAGTATCTGGCTCTGTGAGTGCGGAAGTTATTTCTGAAGATGCAGAAGGCATGATAGAAGAAGGTAAAGAATTAGCAGCAATTGCTCCTAACATTACAGTAAAAGTTCCGATGACTTTAGAAGGATTAAAAGCAGTTAAAGTATTTAGTGAACTTAATATTAAAACAAATGTAACGCTTATTTTTAATGCCAACCAAGCATTACTTGCGGCACGTGCAGGTGCAACCTATGTATCCCCATTTTTAGGACGTTTAGATGATATTGGACAAGATGGAATGACTTTGATTTCTACTATTGCAGAAATATTTGATCGTCACAGTGTGTCCACAGAAATTATTGCTGCATCTATTCGTCATCCACTTCATGTAACAGATGCTGCACTAAATGGTGCACATATAGCGACAATTCCTTACAAAGTATTGGAACAACTCGTGAAGCATCCACTTACGGATCAAGGTATCCAAAAATTTCTAGACGATTGGAATAACCAGAAATAATTACATGATTTTGGTAAATTAGGAAACACTATTAATGGTAAAAAACGTTTTTAATGAAAATGCCTACTAACAACATGCAGTGTGTTCAACGAAGAACACCTCTTTAGGAATGAGGTTTTCATATGCAAAAATTATTAATTGAAGGTGGTCATGATTTAAATGGCCAAGTTCGAATTAGTGGAGCAAAGAACAGTGCGGTTGCCTTACTTCCCGCTGCAATATTGGCAGACTCAGCAGTAACGATTGAAGGTTTGCCTGAAATCTCTGATGTGGATACCTTAGGGGATTTACTTGAAGAAATTGGTGGCAGTGTATATAGAGATGGACAAGATATAACCATTCATCCTGAAAAGATGATGGCAATGCCTTTACCAAATGGAAAAGTCAAAAAACTTCGTGCATCCTATTATTTCATGGGGGCAATGCTTGGTAAGTTTAACAAAGCAGTAATTGGTTTACCAGGTGGATGTTTTTTAGGACCGCGACCAATTGATCAACATATCAAAGGGTTTGAAGCACTTGGTGCAGAGGTTACTAATGAACAAGGTGCGATTTATTTGCGAGCAAACGAATTACGTGGAGCACGTATCTATCTTGACGTTGTTAGTGTTGGTGCAACGATAAATATTATGTTGGCAGCAGTAAAAGCAAAAGGAAGAACTACCATTGAGAATGCTGCGAAAGAGCCAGAAATTATCGATGTAGCAACATTACTGACGAATATGGGAGCAAAAATTAAAGGAGTAGGTACGGATGTGATCCGAATCGATGGCGTGCCTTCTTTACACGGTTGCCGTCATACGATTATTCCTGATCGTATTGAAGCAGGAACGTATGCAATTGCTGCAGCGGCCAAAGGGAAGGAAGTAGTTATTGATAATGTGATTCCACAGCATTTAGAATCATTAATTGCAAAACTTCGTGAAATGAATGTTACGATTGAAGAAAGCGATGAACAATTATATATTGCACGAAACCGACCACTAAAGAGTGTGGATATTAAAACGTTAGTATATCCTGGTTTTCCGACGGATTTACAACAACCGTTTACTTCTTTATTAACACAAGCGAACCATTCTGGTGTAATAACGGACACCATCTATTCCGCTAGATTAAAGCATATCGATGAATTACGTCGAATGAATGCAGTTATTAAAGTGGAAGGTGGTTCGGTTATTGTATCAGGACCGGTACAGTTAGAAGGAGCAAAAGTAAAAGCCAGTGATCTTCGTGCAGGAGCATCGCTGATTATTGCTGGACTGTTAGCTGATGGAATCACAGAAATAACAGGGCTAGACCATATAGATAGAGGATATGAAAGATTAACTGAAAAGTTATCATCCTTAGGCGCGAATATTTGGCGTGAAGAAATGACAGATGTAGAGATAATGCAAGATCAAAATATGTAATGATGCCATTTCACATATCCATAAATACTTGATGGGATGAGTATTTGTAGAGGTATGTCCAAAGATATGAATTTTTGTACAACCTCAAAGAAAAAGACAAAAGGAGATGTTTGAAATGGAAAGAAGTTTATCAATGGAATTAGTACGTGTCACAGAGGCAGCAGCGCTACAATCTGCTCGTTGGATGGGTAGAGGTGTAAAAGATGAGGCTGATGATGCAGCAACTACTGCGATGCGTACAGTGTTTGATACCATACCAATGGATGGTACAGTCGTAATCGGTGAAGGCGAAATGGACGAAGCACCAATGCTTTATATTGGTGAAAAATTGGGTACTGGAGACGGTCCTGGAGTGGACGTAGCAGTAGACCCACTAGAAGGTACAGAAATTGTTGCTCAAGGAACGTGGAATGCCTTAGCTGTTATTGCTATTGCAGATAGAGGCACATTATTACATGCGCCAGATATGTATATGGAAAAAATTGCGGTAGGTCCAGATGCAGTAGGGAAAATTGATATTAACGCTCCAGTAGTTGATAATCTTAAAGCAGTAGCAAAGGCAAAAAATAAATCGATTGAAGATGTGGTAGCTACAGTTCTAGATCGTCCGCGTCATCAAAAACTAATTGATGAGATTCGTGCTTCTGGTGCTAGAATCAAATTAATTCCGAATGGTGATGTAGCAGCGGCGATTAATACTGCTTTTGATGATACAGGTGTAGATATTCTACTAGGATCTGGTGGAGCTCCAGAAGGTGTATTAGCAGCAGCGGCATTAAAATGTTTAGGTGGAGAACTACAAGGGAAATTATTACCATCGAATGATGAAGAAATCAAACGTTGCCATGATATGGGAATCACTGACCTAAATAAAGTATTTTACATGAATGACTTTTGTAGTGGAGACGATGCTATTTTTGCAGCCACTGGTGTTACAGATGGAGAGTTACTAAAAGGTGTTCAATTTAAAGGGAAAAAAGCAACGACATCTACATTAGTAATGCGTGCCAAGAGTGGAACCGTTCGTTTCATTGATGGAACTCATAGTTTACAGAAAAAACCAGATCTCGTAATTAAACCATAATTTAAAAATAGAAGGTGTTCCCAATAAACGATTTGCTTTGTTAGAATTCTAACATCTAAAAAATATAATCGACATATTTTGGGGACAACTTCTACATTTGTAATTCCTTTCCAAAATTTCCTCTAATATTTGACAAAAAAGTCTATTGAATCTTTACTTCTAAAAGAGTATGATAATAGATGTTTAATATAGGCAAGAATAGGTTAGTCTGGTTGAATACAACTAAGAATAAAAGTGTGTTTTCAAAAGCGATAATCTTTTGAACAACCTCTTAAAACAACTTCGAATCGCTTCTGTTAAACTCAAACAATCTTCTAGTAACCTTCCAATTTAGATGGACAATCAATAAGGAATATGCGTTTTAGTGAAATTAAATAAACAAAATCATGTAATAAAACAAGAATTTAGACAGGCGTGGTGATTTAGTGGAAACATTAACAATCTCTAATTTAGAGACAATGACATTAAAGGAAATTTATGCGTTGGCAAAGGAATATAAAGTTTCTTATTATGCTAAGCTGACCAAAAAGGAACTAATTTTTGCTATTCTAAAAGCACAAGCGGAAAAAGATGGATTTCTATTTATGGATGGCATCCTTGAAATTATACCTTCTGAAGGTTTCGGTTTTCTTCGTCCGATCAATTATTCTCCAAGTGCAGAAGATATCTATATTTCTGCTTCCCAAATACGTCGATTTGATTTAAGAAACGGTGATAAAGTTTCAGGTAAGGTACGTCCACCTAAAGAAAATGAAAGATATTATGGATTACTTCATGTCGATGCAGTTAATGATGAAGATCCTGATTCTTCAAAAGAACGTGTTCATTTTCCTGCATTAACAGCTCTATATCCAAATCGTACGATACAACTCGAGACAAAAACAAATCAACTATCTACAAGAATTATGGACTTGATGACTCCAGTAGGTTTTGGTCAGCGTGGATTAATTGTTGCGCCGCCAAAAGCTGGTAAGACAATGTTGATTAAAGAAATCGCAAACAGCATCTCTAAAAATCATCCTCATGCGAAATTGATAATTTTATTAGTAGATGAGCGACCTGAAGAAGTAACAGATATTGAACGCTCTGTCTCGGCCGATGTCGACGTAGTTAGCTCTACGTTTGATGAGGTTCCAGAAAGCCATATTAAGGTTTCTGAATTAGTATTAGAGCGCGCAATGCGTTTAGTTGAACACAAGCGGGATGTCATTGTACTTATGGATAGTATTACTCGTCTAGCAAGAGCGTATAACCTAGTTATTCCTCCGAGTGGACGAACGCTTTCTGGTGGTATTGACCCTGCAGCATTTCACCGTCCAAAACGATTCTTTGGTGCTGCCCGAAATATTGAAGAGGGTGGTAGTTTTACAATTCTTGCAACTGCTCTTGTTGATACCGGATCACGCATGGATGATGTGATCTATGAAGAATTTAAAGGTACAGGTAATATGGAACTGCATCTCGATCGTCATCTTGCCGACCGACGAATTTTCCCAGCGATAGATATTATGCGTTCGGGTACACGTAAAGAAGAGTTACTAGTTGATAAAAGTCATCTTGATAAAATGTGGGCAATTCGTAAAACAATGCAGGATTCCCATGATTTCTTAGACCGTTTCTTAAAACGATTAAAGCAATCGAAAAGCAATGAAGAATTTCTTCAATTAATGGAAGAAGAAATGAAACGAAAAGGGATTTCTCGATAGTTCTATTTTAATAAAATGAATGACATACTCCTGTTGCATTTAGAACCGGAGACTGTTATAATCTTTCTATGTGAGTTTAGAAAAGGTGTACCCAACCGCCTATGACGACTCTTACAATAACTCTGTTTCCAAGGGACTCAGGGCAAAAAGGAGCGGAAATACAATGAAAAAGGATATTCATCCAGAGTACAAAAAAGTAGTATTTCTAGATACTAGTACGAATTTCAAATTCTTAAGTGGTTCTACAAAAGAATCTGATGAAACAATTGAATGGGAAGATGGAAACACATACCCATTAATTAAAGTAGAAATCAGTTCTGATTCTCACCCGTTCTACACTGGTAAGCAAAAAGCTGACAAAGTCGGCGGACGTGTGGATCGCTTTAAGAAAAAATATAATCTTCAATAAGAATGCTATTCAACGTAAGATTACGTTGAAGGCTTCCTAAAAAAGGCAGGCAAAATGTCTAATTTTGCCTGTTTTTTTACTTTCATTATTGTTAAAATAAGCTACATATGATGTCGGGATGAAATATATATCATCTACATATACTTACGAGTGCTTGTTTAAGGAGAATGTCCTGAAGTGTTTGTTTCACCGGACTTTTTGCACAATCTCGTACGGAGGAATATCTTGAGAGGGGATCTTCACATGTATGTAATGAAACAAAATGGCTGGGTAGAATTAATTTGTGGAAGTATGTTTTCTGGGAAATCAGAAGAATTAATTCGTCGCGTACGTCGTGCGACATATGCCCATATTAATGTAAGAGTGTATAAACCAGCAATCGATGATCGCTATGATGATAAAGCAATCGTGTCACATGATGGAACTTCTACTATGGCACGTCCAATTCACGATGCTGTTGAAATATTAGAAGATGTTGATAAACATATAGAGATTGTAGGGATTGATGAGGTTCAATTCTTTGATAATAATGTCGTAGATGTAATAGAGGAACTTGCTAATCGAGGTGTCCGTGTAATGGTAGCAGGTCTCGATTTAGATTTTCGCGGAGAACCCTTTGAACCTGTCCCGAAGATTATGGCATTAGCAGAGTCTGTAACGAAATTAAATGCCATTTGCCCGATATGCGGCTCACCTGCAAGTCGTACACAACGACTTATTGACGGCAAGCCAGCTTCATATAACGACCCTATCATTTTGGTTGGTGCTTCTGAATCTTATGAACCTAGATGTAGACATCATCATGAAGTTCCTTTTCGCCCAGAAAATAATTTTGCAACAAAATCATGGGATGCATTAAAAAGTTAATAGTCAAAAATAAGCATGGATAGGTAAGTAATGAAAACTTATACTATCCTTTTTTGTACGAGCTTAACATGGATGTTAAATTGACCCAGGGACTCCCATATACTATAATGATACTGTTAATTAGAAAGAGGTGTATGTCCGATGTTAGATCGTTTACAATCATTAGAGGACAGATATAATAAATTAAATGAAATGCTTAGTGACCCGGAAGTTATTAATGATTCTAAAAAACTTCGTGAGTACTCTAAAGAGCAATCTGGCTTAGAAGACGTCGTTCAAGCTTATCGTGAGTATAAAGAGGTCACCGAACAGTTAACCGATGCAAAAGAAATGATGGAAGATAAATTAGATGATGAAATGTATGAAATGGTGAAAGCAGAAATCTCTGAATTAAACGGACGAAGAGAAGAACTAGAATCAAGTATGAAGATTCTTCTATTACCAAAAGACCCAAACGATGATAAGAACGTATTTATGGAGATTCGTGGTGCTGCGGGTGGAGACGAGGCTGCTTTATTTGCTGGTGATTTATATCGAATGTATTCTCGTTATGCGGAACACCAAGGGTGGAAGATTGAAGTTATGGAAGCAAGTTCTACAGGTGTAGGCGGATATAAAGAGGTCATCTTTATGATTAATGGATCCGATGTTTATTCGAAGCTAAAATACGAAAATGGGGCTCATCGGGTGCAGCGGGTTCCAGAAACAGAATCTGGTGGACGTATACATACTTCAACAGCAACCGTAGCTGTACTTCCTGAAGCGGAAGAAGTGGAAGTAGAAGTTCATGATAAGGATATTCGTGTCGATACCTTTGCATCTAGTGGACCAGGTGGCCAAAGTGTAAATACAACGATGTCTGCTGTTCGACTTACACATGTACCTACTGGAATTGTAGTATCCATTCAAGATGAGAAATCACAAATTAAAAATAAAGAAAAAGCAATGAAAGTATTGCGTGCACGTATTTATGATAAATTCCAACAAGAAGCACAAGCGGAATATGATGAAAATCGTAAATCTGCAGTTGGATCAGGAGACCGTTCCGAACGTATCCGAACGTATAATTTCCCGCAAAATCGTGTAACAGATCACCGAATCGGTCTAACAATTCAAAAATTGGACCAAATTATGCAAGGGAAATTAGATGAATTTATCGATGCTTTAGTAATGGAAGAACAAACGAAAAAATTAGAGCAAATAGGTGAGTAATTAAATGAGTGATAAATGTTATGAAGTCCTTCAACGGGCTTCTCTTTTTTTAGAAAAGGCTGGACGCGAGCCAAAAGTAGCAGAGATTCTCTTGTTACATCATTTACAAATAACAAAAGAGAAATTGTTAATGAGATGGAGAGATTCCATTGATAAAAATACCATCGAGGCATTTGAAAAAGACATCTTTACGCACGTAGAGACAGGAGTTCCAGTTCAACATTTAACGAAAGTAGAACATTTTTATGGACGTGAATTTGAAGTAAATCAACATGTTTTAATTCCCCGTCCAGAAACAGAAGAATTAGTCCAACAAGTAATCCAACAGGCGCATACAATGGATAAACCTTTAACTATTGTCGATGTTGGAACTGGTAGTGGAGTAATTGCGATAACATTAGCGCTTGAGCTTGCTGGATCACGCGTTTTTGCAACGGATATTTCAGATAAAGCATTATCGGTTGCAAAAAGAAATGCTCAGGCGCTGCAAGCGGAAGTCACTTTTCTGGAAGGAAACTTTTTAGAACCATTTTTAGGTTTAAATCAAACAGCAGATATCGTCGTTTCCAACCCGCCGTATATACCTTCGTCAAAATCTGAAGAGTTACAAGATACGGTGAAAAATTTTGATCCTGAATTAGCATTGTTTGCAGAGAATAATGGCTTAGCTGCGTATCATGCTATTTTAAGACAAATGCAGACCATGAAATTATCAGAGCAATCGATTTTAGCTCTTGAGATCGGATTTGATCAATCAGCAGCGATTACAAACATGATTAGACAGAACCTACCTTCAAGAGAAGTATGTACTATTAAAGATATAAATGAAAAAGACCGAATTTTATTAGCGAATGTAATAAAAGGATAAGAATAGATATAAAGAAATTGCGTTATAACCAAAAGTTTTGGTCAAAAGAAGGATGGTAGTTAGAATAAGAAATATACGGAGATTCCTTGAAAATTAAAAATCGATTTTCTGCGTGCGATGCAATGCTGTCGAGGTCTTCCTTGTCATGGGAGAGGCTAAAGAGCAAACCCTGATGCATAAGCATCAGGAAGCTCACCAGCCGCCGTAGGATAAGCGGAGTTTGTGATCTCTTTGAACTTTTCTATTAGCTAAAGAAATAAATTCATAGATTCATAGTATAAATAATCACCTCCTTGTCCAGACTGTTGATGAACAGATGGAAGGGAGATTTTTTTATGAAAAAGCTTTGGCTCTTATTAGGATTATTAGTAGGATTATTTTTTCTTATACCGTTAGTTGCTTTTACATCTAGTTCTGATTCTAAAGAGGATACAGGATATCAAGTCATTCCTGACGAAGCGATTCGTCTTCGAATTTTAGCAAATAGTGATAGTGATAGTGATCAAGAAATAAAACACAAAGTGCGTGATGAAATTAATGAAGTAGTTACTGAGTGGGTAAAAGATATTGATGATATTCATGAGGCAAGGAAACTAATTCAATCAAGAATCTCAGAATTAGAAACAGTGGTTGATGAAGCGTTAATCGAAGAAGAGGAAAATGTTGGATACACTGTAGAATATGGTGAAAACATATCATTTCCGGCAAAATTATATGGAAACTATTTATATCCAGCAGGAGAATATGAGGCAATTCTAGTAACGCTAGGTGAAGGATCAGGTTCGAATTGGTGGTGTGTATTATTCCCGCCTTTATGCTTTCTTGATTTCTTCAACGGAACGTCTGTTGCAGCTGAAGGCGAAGAACATGAAGTAGAGGAAGAAGAGGAGACAGAGGTGAAATTCTTTTTATTTGAATGGTTAGGATGGTCATAGTTTCTCTATTATTTGCATAGAATAACAATAATTAGATGAAAGATTATCTACTAAACTTTTAATAGAGGTGATCACATGCAAATTTTAAAAGTAGAAGAAGCGGAAAAACAAGCAGTGAATGATTTTCTCGATAGAAATGAAAATGTATCGAAAGACTGTCTATTGACACACGGATACGTAGTTGAAATGAATGGTAGAATTGATGGTTGTTTTGTGTTAGAACCAATGGAAGATCATGCGTTTTGGTTAAAACAATTGTATATAACGCAATCGGAAGCAAGAAAACTTCCTGTCTTATTAGAAGGAATTCTTGTAATAGCTAGAAAAATTGAAGCAAAATGTGTATATGTGCATAGTCATCAGCCAGTTGTGGATATCCTTCTAGAAGCATTGCAGTTTAAGCGTGAAGAGCAAATTGAAGTGAGGAAAATAGACCAGCATAAAAAAGGAAATTGGTGGACGTATAACGTATCATAATAGGAGTTACACACAGTATACACAGCCACCTGTGTATAAATAGGGATAACCTGTGAACAAAAACAACAATGTGGATAAGTTCGTGTGGAAAAGTGGATAATCATGAAGGATTATTCACTTTTTTGCGTTTCTAGTCGGCTTCTACTAAAATAGAAACGTAGAAAAGAGGTTACGGAATGACTACGAAACGATGGAATATGAATGATATAGACAAGAATCAAGATTATATAAAGGAAGCTGCAGCTGTACTGAGATCCGGTCAAACGGTAGCTTTCCCAACAGAGACAGTGTACGGATTAGGTGCGGATGCCACAAATTCACAAGCGGTTTCTAATATTTTTCAAGCAAAGGGTAGACCGGGGGATAATCCACTTATAGCTCATGTGGCTACAAAAGAACAATTACAACGTCTAGTTACTTTTGTACCAGCCTATGTGGATAAATTAATTGCTCATTTTTCTCCGGGCCCGTTGACGTTTATTTTACCAAGTAATGGGACATGTGCTTCAAATGTAACAGCAGGACTTGATACAATCGGTGTACGTATACCGAATCATCCTATAGCATTACAATTATTAAAGGAAGTGGATACTCCGATTGCAGCACCGAGTGCAAATATTTCTGGAAAACCTAGCCCGACAACAGCTGATCATGTTTTTGAAGATCTTGAAGGAAGAATTGCAGGACTCGTCGATGGTGGCCCAACAGGAGTTGGGTTGGAATCCACTGTTATTGATTGTACACAAGAGATTCCAGTGATACTTCGCCCAGGTGGAGTTACGAAAGAGAATTTAGAGAGCGTGGTTGGACACGTTATGGTTGATCCAGGAATTATAGATGGTGAAGGGAAACCGAAAGCTCCAGGATTGAAGTATAAGCATTATGCCCCAGAGGTTCCTTTATGGATTTTTGAAGGTGATAGTAATGGATTCCAAAAGTTGATTGAGAAAGAACAGCAAAACAATCATAGAGTTGGTGTATTATGTTCCAATCAATCTGCAATTCAATTATCTCATGATAATATCTATCAGCTAGGTGATTCGATGGAAGAGATTGCATCAAGCCTTTATGATGGCTTGCGTTATTTTAAACAACAAGCAGTAGATATTATTATTTGTGAGTCTTTCCCCGAAACGGGAATGGGCCAAGCAATTATGAATCGATTACGTAAAGCTTCTGACTCGACAATTAAGTAAAGAATCCGAAATGAATTGAAACTTTTTACACACAATCCATTTCTTTTATGGTCGAGTTATTTTCCTTGTACGGATACAAGGGTACTAAAATTATTATAAACAGGTATTCATAAGCCTTCTTATTCATGCATATAGTGTATTAGCATGTCCTAGGGGGAAATTGAATGACTTTTTCAACGGAATATATATCAATCATTTTATTAGCAATTGGCTTAAGCATGGATGGATTTTCAGTTAGCTTGGGTCTAGGAATGCAACAATTACGATTAAAACGGATTGCGTATATTGGGTTAACGATTGGACTTTTACACATGTTAATGCCTTTGGCGGGTATGTTGCTTGGACAAGTTATTTCCGAGCAAATCGGTCAATGGACATCGCTTGCTAGCGGGGTACTACTATTTTTAATAGGTGCACATATGTTTTTTTCTGCTTTTCATTTAACGGAAGGGTTTCGTTGGCAGCCGGTGGGTGTAGGACTGTGGATAATAGCATTCAGTGTTAGCTTAGATAGTTTTACAGTTGGACTGGGACTTGGAATATCTGGAGTTCAAATTCTTGTTACTCTTTTAGCTTTCGGCCTTATCAGCTGTTTTGTCACATGGCTGGGGATGCTGATTGGTCGTAAAGTGTATAGGTTTTTAGGGGTGTATAGTCAACTTCTTGGAGGAAGTATACTTTGTGGATTTGGTATATTTATTTTATTTAGTTAGTACATGAATCAATTTCCTAATTTAATATATTTGCTATAAAATCCGAATGTCGTGATATTTGATTTCCATTGCAGACGGATGCTTACCGCAGGCACGGCTTCAGCTAACTTGAAAAGACGACCACTTTTCAAGTTAGCTGAAGCTCGTGCTTTTCCTGCAGGGGTCGCCGTCTTTCATTACAATCAAAGCCAAGACTTTCCTGTAATCCAAACAATAAAATTTGTATTCTTACTTTGATACCGATATTTACGTATATTAAACATCATTTTTCCAATTTGATGAAATTTTACAAAAATTATAGATATTTACTTTCCAATATGTTACAAATGAGTTGTATTTATTACAAATTAGGAGGTGAATATTCTTATCGAAATTACATCATGAATCACTTAATAAAAAACTAGAGAGGATTGATTGTATGAGTAGAAAGAATTTATTATCAGTATTTATTGCCTTCATTACATTTCTAATAATTACACCTTCTGTTTTGGCTAATGAAGCTGAGATTATTTCAGAACAAGAAGATGCAACGTATCAAATGTTTGATAACTCAGAGGAATATTGGACAAAAGAAAGAATGGAAAATGCAATTCCAATGGATAAGCATGTTGATAAAGCTACGGAATCAAAAAGCCTAACAGATTCAGAAGCAAATGAGAATCAAACAAACGAAAGGCCATACAACACAGAACCTGCTAGCCCCAAGTATAATAATGCGTTAGATTTTAGTCCAAATGCAGTTGTTCCTAGTACTACAGGAAAGCTATTCTTTTACAATCCGAACGATGGAAATAATTATGTTTGCTCTGCTTCGGCAGTCAACAACCCAAACAAGAATTTAGTTTCAACTGCTGGTCATTGTATGCATGAAGGTAGTGGCGGAGATTTTTACACGAATATCGTATTTGTTCCAGCATATTATGAAGGGAACGCTCCATACGGGAGATGGGATGTAAATTGGAAAGTTACTTTTAGAGGCTGGACGGACAATGGTAATTATGACTATGATCAAGCATTTCTAACTGTATTTCAGAATGATGGAAGAAATCTTGTTAATGTCGTCGGAGGTAATGGGTTAAGTTTCAATTATAGCCAGAATCAATCTGACGTGCGTGTTACTGGTTATCCAGCAGCAGATCCTTACCCAGGAGACATCCCATATTCTTGTTATGGAGATACTTCTAAAAGATTTCTGAGTAATGATGCACAAATTTCATGTGGATTTACTGGTGGAGCAAGTGGTGGAGCATGGTTTAGAACTATGTCTAGTGAGAATTTAGGGCAGATATTTGCTGTAACTTCTAGGAGATCTGAGCCAAGAGGTACTCTATATGCTAGACCATTTACTTCAGATTATCGTGACTTATTCGAGGGTATGGAAGATAGATAGATTAAAATAAGGAAGGAGCTTATGAATGTCAGTATCCTTTAAAAGATTATATCTCGTCTTAATTAGTTTAATTATTCTTGTGGGTGTTATTGGATGTGGCAATGATGATGTGGAACTTCCAGAAGAATATGATCCATCTAATAAAGAAAATCCCCCTGAAGATGAGAGTACACCTGAAAGTGAAGAAGATCCTCCACCAGAAGGAGAAACTGAATTGCCTAAGAATCCTATCCCTAAAGATGAAATTGACCCAGGAGACAATCAGAATCCTCCTGGGGAATCACATGAAGAGAAAGATTCACCTAACAATTGAGCTAACTATATGTATTTAACAAATAGACCTATCAAAGGAGGCAAATAGCTACCTCCAAACGTTAGGTCTTTTTGTTTTCAGGTTAGTTAGACTAAAATCTATTTGGGCTGAGCAGGATCTTTACAATGTATTTGATGCTGTATATTTAAAAGAAAAACTTATGTCACTAGAATCTCTTTTTAAAAAGAGATATTGATAATTATTTTGGAATTAATGTAGCAAATTTCTAAGACATATACCCATGTATAAAAATACAGATACAGAAGACATATAAAAATGAGGTGGCTGCTTCTACAGAGCTACCTCACAGATAGAAAACCATATTCGAAAGAGAATAATTGCATGGGGGAAGAACTATAAATGAGTTATTAGAAATGTTAACTCATTTATAGTTCTTTTTTGGTAGGGTATAATGGCTTTATAAGAAAATTAAGGTAAACGTGTACTAGCATCATATGATATATTGATTTTTATAGAATAAGTGGAGGGTTATATATGAATGTTTTATTTATATGTACAGGAAATACTTGCCGAAGTCCGATGGCTGAGGGTTTGTTAAAAAGTAAGATGCCTAAATTGAATGTGAAGTCAGCAGGAACGACAGCAATGAATCATAGCCCTGCGTCAAATCATACCATTCAAGCATTATCTGAAAAAGGGATTGACATGCATCATTATTCCCAATCAGTAAGTGAGGAGTTAATAGAATGGGCAGATATTGTTCTTACAATGACTACTTCACATAAGCAATCGCTAATCATTCAATTTCCAGAGCAACAAGATAAGTATTTTACACTTAAAGAATATGTTTCAGAAGCCGATAAAGAAATATGGAAACAGATACAAAAGGCCTATGCTGATTTAGAGGAAAAACGTGCTTTATTTATTCATAATCATCAAGATATGATGAATAACTTTCAGTTACATCAATCGGTTTCAAAGGAATTTCAAAAAGAAATTAATGAGATTCAACGTTTGGAATCTAAACTAATCAATTATGATATTTCTGATCCATTTGGAGGTGGATTAGAACTTTATCGTAATACGATGAAAGAAATTGAAGACTGCATAGACCTTTTTGTTCAAAAACATACGTAATGTAGGAGGAAATTATGAAGAAAAAGTATCGGTTCAGTCTACGTTTGAAACTTGTTTTTTTAATAACTGTATTAGCAATGATTACTTATGGATTTAGTGCGTTATTTATTTATGTAGTAAATGATTATGTACAGCAATTTTGGACTATTTCCGATGAATTGTATTTAACAATCATATTATTACTAGGTATCTTTTGGTCGGGATTACTCGCCTTTTTTGCGGCTAAATGGATTACAAAACCAATGGAAAATTTAGAAAAAGTGGCAACGGAAGCATCTCTAGGAAATTTGGACCAACAAGTGATTATACCTCGATCGGACGATGAAATCCGTTCGCTTTCTTTAGCGGTCAATGGTATGTTAGAAAATCTGAACCGAATGGTACATAACATTGATACACATTTTGAAAAAACGAATGAGACAGTTGTTCAGTTAAAGAACGCATCTCATACAGCATCTCAACATTCGACAGCTATTGGTCAATCTATCGTCGATATTTCCAATGGTGCCGAGAGTTCATCAGAAGCTACTCAACAAACTGCAGCATCTGTTGAATTAGCTACCGATTTGGCTCGAAAAGTACAAGGAAAAGCAGAACAATCTACCGATAAATCGAAGTCGATGCTAACTACTTTACAGGAAGGGCAACGAGTGGTTCGGCAGTTAGTAACAGGTATTCAAAAATTAACAAATGAACAAGAATTATCGTTAAAAGATGTTGATCATTTAAAACAAAATGCAAAACAAGTAGAAACAATCATTACATTAGTGGGAGAAATTGCGGAACAAACGAATCTTCTAGCCTTAAATGCATCAATTGAAGCAGCACGTGCAGGTGAACATGGAAAAGGTTTTGCCGTTGTCGCTGAAGAAATTCGTAAACTAGCTGATCAAAGTGCTCAAGCAGTGCAGCAGATATCGGAGTTAATCGGAGCTATTCAGCATGATGTTACTCAGGTAGTAGAAAAAATTAATGAAAATGTGCAGTATGCAAAAGAAGAAGCAAAACAAGGAGAAGGAACGAACCGTACAATTGAACAGATGGCTGATTCCATTAAGGATGTTGCAAACGAGATTGAAATGATTCATCAGTTAGTAGATCAGCAGCTTCATTCCATTCAAGATACAGTACAACAATCTCAAGAAGTTGCAGCTATAGCAGAAGAAACATCAGCAGGAACAGAAGAAGTCAATGCTGCTATTCAAGAACAAGTAATAACAATGGAGCAAGTCGATCAATTAGCCCATGAAATGGAACAACATGCGAATAATTTAAAATCACAAATTAACCAATTTAAGGTAAGGAAACATGAAGTAGAAAGTAATGTTGAGCCTTTTGAGGCAGAAAAGGAAGAATCTTATCTAGAAAAAAGTGAATCTACTTTGACGAAAAATAGGAATAAAGAAGTTTCGTAAATTAACAAAAATCATGGTATGCTAAATGAAATGATAAGTGTCTGATAAGCAATAGACAATCTACCTCTTTTTTGTAGAGGAATATTACTGAAATTTGTTAATTGCCGGGCACTAGATCTAGACATTGTTACTGATGGGTCAAATGTTTCTTGACTTTCTAAGAAGTTAGGTGAAAGAATAATGACAAAAGATAGACTTGCACAAGATCTACAGTGTATTGTCAAAGAGTGGATAGACGCTAGTATTCTGCGAGAAAATGATATTTTCGTTATTGGCTGTTCGACAAGTGAAGTTGCTGGGCAGCCAATTGGAACAGCAGGTAGTGAGCAAATTGCTTCTACTATCTATCAACAACTCCAATTTCTACAAGATGCTACAGGCATACATTTAGCATTTCAATGTTGTGAACACCTTAACCGAGCAATCGTCGTAGAAAGGACAGTAGCAACATCCTATTCCTTACCAGAAGTTACTGTTGTACCGGTACGGCAGGCTGGAGGAGCAATGGCTACCTATGCCTATAAACATATGGATAATCCGGTTGTCGTAGAAGAAATTACAGCGGATGCAGGAATGGATATTGGAGAAACAATGATAGGGATGCATTTAAAACATGTTGCAGTTCCACTTAAATTCAAACAACGATTTGTTAATCATGCTCGTGTAAGAGCTGCTCGTACTCGACCAAAGCTAATAGGAGGAATTAGAGCCTTCTATGGTAATAATCATTATTAATTATCATCTACATCAGTAAATCTATAAAATCTCATTACATAGGGGGCTATACCAATGATGGAATATGTGAAACAAGCAGATGCCGAAGTGTTTGAAGCAATGCAAGCCGAAAAAAATCGTCAGCAAGATAAGATTGAATTAATTGCATCCGAAAACTTTGTTACGAAAGCAGTAATGGATGCGATGGGTTCTATTCTTACCAATAAATATGCAGAAGGTTATCCAGGCAAGCGTTATTATGGTGGTTGTGAGCACGTTGATGTAGTGGAGAACCTTGCTCGCGATCGTGCGAAAGAATTATTTGGTGCTGATCACGCAAATGTGCAACCTCATTCAGGAGCACAAGCCAATATGGCAGTTTATTCTGCCGTTCTTGAGCCTGGCGATACTGTATTAGGTATGAACTTAAATCATGGTGGACATTTGACTCACGGTAGCCCGGTTAACTTTAGTGGTCAATTGTATAATTTTGTTGACTACGGTGTGGATAAAGAAACAGAGCAATTAGATTATGATGCTGTATTGGAAAAAGCGAAGGAAGTTAAGCCGAAATTAATTGTGGCAGGAGCAAGTGCATACTCTCGTTCTATTAATTTTGCTAAATTCCGTGAGATTGCTGACACGGTAGATGCATATCTAATGGTAGATATGGCACATATTGCTGGCTTAGTTGCTACTGGTGAACATGAAAATCCAGTTCCGCATGCAGATTTCGTCACTACTACAACGCATAAAACTTTGCGTGGACCTCGTGGTGGTATGATTCTATGTAAAGAAGAATTTGCGAAAAAAGTTGATAAAGCGATTTTCCCTGGGATACAAGGTGGACCATTGATGCATGTTATTGCTGCAAAAGCTGTTTCATTTAAAGAGGCATTATCAGAAGACTTCAAAACATACACAAAGCAGATTGTTGCTAATGCGAAGACGTTAGGGCAAGCTCTTAATAAAGAAGGAATTCGTATTGTATCTGGAGGTACAGATAACCATTTACTTTTATTAGATGTTACTCCTTTACAATTAACAGGAAAAATAGCTGAAAAAGCATTAGATGATATTGGGATAACAACAAATAAAAATACGATTCCATTTGATCAAGAAAGTCCTTTTGTTACAAGTGGTATTCGGATCGGTACTGCTGCTGTAACTACTCGTGGTTTTGGTGAAGAAGAAATGAAAGAAATTGCTTCTATTATTTCTTTAACGTTAAAAAATCATGAAAATGAAACGAAGTTAAAAGAAGCGGTGCAACGTGTACAAACTCTTACAGAAAAATTCCCGCTATATGCTTAAATAGAATCGATAGAGACGAACAATAATTGGATGATAACACATTATCCAGTATTGTTCGTTTTTCTTTAATAGAGTCAATTTTATATTTGTGTGAATTCCGAAAAGCAGAATAGGTTTTGAAGCCCTGCTTCAGAAATATACTGCGCTTTCCGTGGGCGGATGGGTGAGCCTTCGGGTGCTTACGCATTCCTGGGTCTCGCCTAGGCCTACTTCCCACAGGACAAGGAAGACTTCGACAGCATTGCATCGCACGCAGAAAATCGATTTTTGATTTTCAAGGAGTCTCCGTATATTTCTTACGCTTATTCTAGCTATTATCCTACTATTGACCAAAATTTTTTGTTGAGTTAATGAAGCTGGAAGTAGCGGTTTCTGTATACGAACGATTGGAATCTCAATTTTAATCGCTAAGTTTTATTTAAACACCAATATTTTAGTGATAGTTATATAATAATGTTCGTATTATAACAAAACATGGCTTTGATTGGAATGGAAGACGGCAACTCCTGCAGGAATAGCACGAGCTGAAGATCCACTTGAAAAGTGTTTTTCTTTTCAAGTTAGCTGAAGCCGTGCCTGCTGAAAAGCGCCCGTCTGTAATGAAAATCAAAATAGAAAATGAGTAATTTAAACAAAGGTATCTTTTTGTTCATGATTTTTAAAATGGTTAAATCTTTGATGATATGATTAATTATCTTTAAAATCAAAAATTTGTAAAGACTTACCAACAGGAAAACTATACTTGAAAGCAGTGAATATTTTCAGTACAATTTTAAAGATATATCTTTTAATATGAGGAGTGATCTTAAGATGGGTAATGTATTTGTATTTGATCATCCGTTAATTCAACATAAATTAACGTACATACGTGATAAAAATACGGGAACAAAAGAGTTTCGTGAGCTTGTCGATGAAGTTGCAATGTTAATGGCTTTTGAAATTACACGTGACTTGCCAGTGAAAGAAGTAAATGTAGAAACTCCAGTAACTACGGCACCTTCTAAAGTTCTTGCGGGGAAAAAGCTAGGATTAGTTCCTATTTTACGTGCAGGTTTAGGAATGGTAGATGGTGTTCGTAAGTTAATCCCAGCAGCAAAAGTTGGACATGTTGGTCTATATCGTGACCCAGAAACATTCAAGCCTGTCGAGTACTATGTTAAACTTCCAAACGATATTGAAGAACGCGAACTGATTGTGATCGATCCTATGTTAGCAACAGGCGGTTCTGCGAATGATGCTATTGCAGCATTGAAAAAACGTGGCGGTAAAAATATCCGATTAATGTGCTTAATCGCTGCTCCAGAGGGTGTCGAAGTAATTAAGGAAGCACATCCAGATGTGGATATTTATTTAGCAGCTATGGATGAACGTCTTGATGATCATGGTTACATTATTCCTGGTCTTGGGGATGCTGGAGATCGCTTATTCGGTACAAAATAAAGTAACAAGTTGATATTTTTAGTTAATATACGGTCGATTTCTATGGAACAGCGATGTATTTCGAGACCATGGAAGTTGATCGTATTTCTATGTAATAAGTAAGGCGGATATGTGACTATTAAGCAATTTCTACAAATTTAGAATTAATTTATCTGAAAATAAATTAGATCAGATAATCCGTATAATTATAATTAAAACTTCAAAAGCTATGGGAGTAAGGTGGTGCTCGGATGCATATCGTAAAACTTATCCCCATATTTTTTTATGCAATTTTATTGTTCACTTGTAGTTATCCACAATTAACAACATTTGCAGAATTTAAACAAAAGGAATCGATTATTATTGAAGTGGAAGGTGACCCACATGAACAAGTGAAGTATATAGAAGATTACCATCCTTTTATTGAAGTGATTTCTGTATACGATACGATTTTTAATGGAATAGCCCTACAAGGTTCCCCAGAACAACTCCAGCGAATGGAAGCATTAGAATTCATTAAAAGTATCCATTCTGTACAAGAATATCAAGCTATACCAACTACAAAGTCTTCACTTTTAACTGAATTACAACCATCAATAACAGAGACAGATCCGTATTCGTGGAACGATACTTCCTACACGGGTAAAGGTGTAAAAGTAGGAGTAATAGATACTGGGATTGATTATGACCATCCAGATTTACAGAAGAATTATATAAACGGATATGATTTAGTGGATCTCGATGATGATCCGATGGAGACACAGCCTGAACAGGGAGTACCTACTTCACATGGGACACATGTAGCCGGAATCATCGCTGCAAATGGAGAATTAAAGGGAATAGCTCCAGATGCAGAAATCTATGCTTATCGTGCACTTGGTCCAGGTGGAGCAGGGACTTCTGTGCAAGTATTAGCTGCGATGGAAAAAGCGATTGAAGATGAAGTAGATATTATTAATCTTTCATTAGGTAACAATGTCAATGTTCCTGATTATCCAACAAGTCAAGCGGTAAATCGTGCTGCTGAACTCGGGATTTTTGTTGTGATTGCTAATGGTAATAGTGGCCCTGATGCATGGACTGTAGGTTCACCAGCCACCGCAAACAAAGCCTTTTCTGTTGGTGCTTCTACGACTCCGTCAACTGCTCCGGTATTAGAAGATTCTTTTGAAGATAAAACAATTCCATTGTTAGAGATGCTTGGTGCTCCTGAATGGAATTTGGAAAAAGATTATGATATTTCTTCAATAGAGGAAGAAGTAACCGGCTCTCTTTCTGGAAAAATAGCTCTTGTACAACGAGGGGAGATACCTTTTTATCAATTAGCGAAGCAAGCGGAAGAATTAGGAGCCGAAGCAGTACTTATATACAATAACGAAGCTGGACCTTTCCAAGGTTCTGTAGAGTTTCGTAATGCTCCCGTACAAATTCCCGTAGCAGCAATCTCTCAAGAAGATGGTGAATGGTTAAAACAACAAGCGGAGGAAACTAATCATTATTTCATTGATTCAAAACGTATAGATCAACCAGTTCAGGTAGCACCATTTAGTTCAAGAGGACCTGTGACAATTAACTGGCAGATAAAACCTGATATTATTGCTCCGGGTACTGGAATCTGGAGCACTGTTCCAGATGGATATCAAGCTATGGATGGGACGAGTATGGCCACCCCTCATGTAGCTGGAGCGGCAGCAGTAATTAAGGAAGCAAAACCAGATTGGACGAATGAACAAATTATTGGAGCAATCCAAACGTCGGCAGATCAACTTATGCATGCTGATGAACTAGTTTCTTCGACGGAACAAGGGATGGGAGTGATCGATGTGAATAAAGCGATTGAAGCAAATACGATTATTCATAATGGTCAACTCCAATTTGGCAAGGTAGATAACTATCGTCAAGAGTTTCAGCATAAGTTAATTGTTGAAAATATGACAGCCGAACCACAATCTTATCAATTTCAAATACCATATAAAGACAAAGGGATATCGTGGAATTTACCTGGTGCTTTTCAGTTGGATCCTTATGAAAAGAAGGAGATTCCTATCGAAGCGTTTGTTACAGGAATGCAATTAGATAAAGGAGTTCATCAAGGCTGGATAGCTTTAGAACAAGGAAATGCAACATATGAATTACCGTATATTATCGTAAATAAGGAAGCGGATCAACCAAAAACTGCTGGTTTTGAGTTTACGTTAAAAACCCTTTCTGACGATTTATATCAATATCAAATTTATATGACAGAATCGGCTCGAAAGCTTGAAGTTGATTTATATGATCCAGATACCCTTGTCTATAAGCGGAGATTGTTGGAAGAAAAGAACTTAGAACAAGGTCTACACACTGGAGAACTTACGACTAAGCAAGCTGGAAAAGGAGGATATTATCTAGCTATTGTAACTGTTTACATGGATGATGGAACGTATGAAAGCTCAGAGGCAATGGTCTACATTAAGTAGAAATACATTTGTTCACAAAAAAGTCATAAAACGAAAGTTGTTAAATAACATGAAAGAATCAATTTGTGATACAGTGCACAATAGGGGAAATCAGGGTGAGAAAGACTAATATGTCAATGTTTATATATGTAATATAATTAATATGATTAATGCCTATTACTAATTGACAATCCTAGCTTGGCTAATGTAAACTTGTTTAGTGTGGAGTGAGGAGAAACAGCTTTTTTAGCCAATTTTTGTTCGCGAAATTATCCCCTGTTATGAAACAGCGAACAATGGATCCTTCTGACTTCAAATACATAGATGCAATGAATGTAACACCTCCGCATCTAAAACTACAAGTAATATTACCTAGCAAGAGATTTTCCCCGATTTGATTGAAAACGGATGCAAATGTGAGTTGGTAGTCTTTTACCGGGTTTAGGAGTGTAGCAAATATAATGTCTAATTATGATAAAATGATAACCCGACAGCGTCAATGGATGTTTTATTTACTAGCAATATTAGTGCTTTGCGCTGGGTTTCTACCATATCCCCGTGTTTTTTTCGGATTAATCCTAGGTAGTATCATTAGTCTTTATAACTTGTGGTTACTACAGAGCAAGTCAGCAAAACTTGGGGAAACAGTTGCAGCAGGTGGGAAGGCCAGAGGAGGATTAGGTACGTTTACAAGAATGGCCGCCGCAGTGTTGGGAGTGATGATTGCGATGCGATTTGAAGAACACTTCCACTTTATAGCTGTAATCATTGGGATTCTTTCTTCTTATTTTGTTATGGCGTTAGATATCATTGTTTATCAATTATCTTTACGTAACCAGAAAGAAGACTAATCCTTTCCAGTATTCCATTTTTACTTACAAATAGTTTTAGTAAAGGGGTGATAATCTTGGATCACGAAAATCCAATAGTGCATGATATCTTTGGGATACCGGGTGCGAATCTTAACCTTTCTAACCTCATGATGACATTTATCGTGTGTCTTATTGTCTTTGTTTTCTGCGTATGGGGAAGCAGAAAGTTACAGATGAAACCGAAAGGAATACAGAACTTCATGGAATGGGCTGTAGAATTCGTTAGGGGTATCATACAAGACAACATGGATTGGAAAACTGGAAGAATATTTCTTCCGCTTGGACTAACTCTAATATTCTATATTCTAGTTAGTAATTTAATAGGTGTTGCAACGGTTGGGGTAGTTGGACATGACCTGTGGTGGAAATCACCTACTGCAGATGCGGTTATGACATTAACACTATCAACTATGATTATTGCATTAACACACTATTATGGTATTAAGTTAAGAGGTACAAAAGCTTATTTGAAAACATATGTGAGCCCAGTACCACTCATGTTGCCATTTAAAATCGTAGAAGAATTCACCAACACATTAACGTTGGGTCTTCGTTTGTTTGGTAACATTTATGCAGGTGAAATATTATTAAGTTTACTAGTAGGACTTGGAACAGCTAGTGTATTTGGATTCTTAGGATCAGCGCTTCCAATGCTGGCATGGCAAGGATTTAGTGTATTTATTGGAGCCATCCAATCTTACGTATTCGTTATGTTAACAATGGTTTATATGTCTCACAAAGTGAGCAGTGACCATTAATAAAAAATAATTTATTAGGTTTATTATAAAAGGAGGAAATTATCAATGGGAGCTTTAGCAGCAGCAATTGCAATTGGTTTAGCAGCATTAGGAGCAGGTCTTGGTAACGGTATGATCGTAAGTAGAACAGTAGAAGGTATTGCACGTCAACCAGAATTACGTGGTGCACTACAAGGTACAATGTTTATCGGGGTAGCATTAGTAGAGGCGATTCCGATCATCGCAGCAGTTATCGCGTTTATGGTAATGTAAATCGCAATTTTTCCTAGAATTATAATGGCGAAGTTCAGCTACAAAGAATCTTCGCCATTCCTTTATGCAAGAGTAACGATGTAGAATTTATACATCAGACCATAGATGTGATTTATTAGCGAAAGGAGTGGGATCGGTGCATTCATACATTGACTTGTTAAACATTGGAGCTAGTGTCGGTGGTTTACGTTGGCCAGATATGTTAGTTCAATTATTCTTCTTCCTTGTTCTCCTAGCGTTACTGAAGAAATTTGCTTGGGGACCATTAATGAATAAAATGGAAGAGCGTGAGAATTACGTAGCCAATGAAATTGAATCAGCAGAGCAAAGTCGTGCAGAAGCAGAAAAAGCTTCTAAAGAAGCAGCTGAGCAATTAAATCAAGTAAAAGCAGAAGCGCAGAAAATGATAGAAGACGCGAAGGCTGCAGGAGCAAAACAAGAGCAAGCCATCATCGATTCAGCGAGGGAAGAAGCAAATCGTATTAAAGAAGCAGCGCAAGCAGATATTCAAAATGAAAAAGAACGAGCTATTCAAGCGTTACAAGATAAAGTTGCATCCTTATCTGTATTAATTGCAAGTAAGGTTATTGAAAAAGAACTTAGCGAACAAGATCAAGAAAAACTAATTAATGAATACATTCAAGAAGTTGGGGAAGAGCGATGAGTAACTCCGTAGTAGCAAAACGTTATGCAGATGCGCTTTTTCAGCTCGGTAAAGAGAAGAATTCATTAGACCAATTAGTAGCAGATTTTCTTGTAGTTCGACAAATATTTACAAATGATCAAAAACTAAATGTTTTCCTGAAGCATCCAAAGATTGACAATGAGAAGAAGAAACAGCTTTTAACTCATGTGTTTAAAGGGACTGATCAGGTTGTGGTAAATACGTTGAAATTACTAGTTGATCGTCATCGTACATCTACCATTCCATCTATTGTTGATCACCTAGTCGCTTTGGTAAACGATGCAAAAGGAATTGCAGATGCAACCGTCTATTCCATTCGAGAATTAAGTACCGATGAAAAGGAACAACTTCAAACATCCTTTGCTAAACGTTTAGGAAAAACAAGCGTTCAGATTACGAATGTTGTCGATCCTAAGATTCTCGGAGGTATGAAAATAAGAGTCGGAAATACGATTTACGATGGAACGGTAAGTAATAAACTAAACCGCATTTCACGTAGCATCGTGTCTGCTAACAAATGATGATAGGGGTGAAATGGTATGAGCATTAATGCTGAAGAAATTAGCACACTGATTAAACAGCAAATTGAAAACTTTGATTCTGACATTGAAGTAAGTGATGTTGGAACAGTTATTGAAGTCGGTGACGGTATCGCACGTGCTCATGGTCTTGATAATGCTATGGCTGGGGAATTACTTGAGTTCTCTAACGGTGTTATGGGATTAGCACAGAACTTAGAAGAAAGTAATGTAGGTATCGTTATCCTTGGACCTTATACAGAAATTAAAGAAGGCGATGAAGTTCGCCGTACTGGCCGTATCATGCAAGTACCTGTAGGTGAGGAATTATTAGGTCGTGTGGTTAACCCACTTGGTCAGCCAATTGATGGCAAAGGCCCAATTGAAACATCAAAAACTCGCCCAATCGAAGCGGCTGCTCCAGGAGTTATGGATCGTAAATCTGTAGATGAGCCACTTCAAACAGGTATTAAAGCGATTGATGCGTTAGTTCCAATTGGACGTGGTCAACGTGAGTTAATTATCGGGGACCGTCAAACTGGTAAAACAACAGTAGCTGTAGATACCATCTTGAATCAAAAAGATCAGGATATGATTTGTATTTATGTAGCTATCGGTCAAAAAGAATCAACTGTTCGTAATACAGTAGAAACATTCCGTAAGCACGGTGCACTTGATAACACAATCGTAGTGACTGCAGGTGCTTCAGATCCTGCACCATTACTATACTTATCTCCGTATGCTGGTGTAGCAATGGGTGAAGAGTTCATGTATAACGGAAAACACGTTTTAGTTGTATATGATGATTTATCTAAACAAGCTGTAGCTTATCGTGAACTTTCCTTACTATTACGTCGTCCACCGGGTCGTGAAGCATTCCCTGGGGATGTGTTCTACCTACACTCTCGTTTATTAGAGCGTGCAGCTAAGTTAAGTGATGCAAAAGGTGGCGGTTCCTTAACTGCATTACCATTTGTTGAAACACAAGCTGGTGATATTGCAGCTTACATCCCGACGAACGTAATTTCCATTACTGATGGACAAATTTTCTTACAATCGGATCTATTCTTCTCTGGGGTTCGTCCAGCGATTAACCCTGGTTTATCCGTTTCACGTGTAGGTGGATCTGCACAAATCAAGGCGATGAAGAAAGTAGCAGGTACATTGCGTCTTGACCTTGCGTCTTTCCGTGAATTAGAAGCATTTTCTCAATTTGGTTCAGACTTGGATAAATCTACACAAGCGAAACTAAATCGCGGTCAACGTACAGTTGAAGTGTTAAAACAAGGTCTTCATAAACCCATGGTAGTTGAAAAACAGGTAGCTATTATCTATGCATTAACTCGTGGTTTCTTAGATGATATTCCTGTAGAAGATATTCAACGTTTTGAAGAAGAATTAAACATTTGGTTGGAAAGCAATCGTAATGAATTACTTACTTCTATTCGTGAAACGGGTAATTTGCCAGACGAAGGTGAGTTTAATGATGCGATTGAATCATTTAAGAAAACATTTTTACCATCTAATAACTAATAAATCGAATAATGAAGTTTCGGTATAGAGTATAAAGGGTCGAATAATCATTTCTCGGCCCCCACTCCTGATAGGAAAGTGTGGTGAAAGAGCTTGGCATCACTAAGAGAATTAAAAGGTAGAATCGAATCTACGAAAAAAACGAAACAAATCACAGGAGCAATGGAACTTGTTTCGGCTTCCAAAATGTCAAAAGCGGAACAAAATGCCCGTGGATTTGTTCCATATGCAGATAAACTTCAAGAGGTTGTAAGCAGTATTGCAAATGCAAATACAGATGCACAGCATCCAATGCTAACGAAACGTGAAGTGAAAAAGACAGGCTATTTAATTGTGACCTCAGATCGTGGTCTTGTAGGCGCATATAATAGTCACGTCTTAAAAAATCTAGTTAACACAATCGATAAAAAACATAATAGTACCGACGAATATACCATCATTGTACTTGGAAGAAAAGGATATGATTATTGTCGAAAACGTGGCCTGCCAGTATCAAAAAGTGTACTAGGTGTGCCCGATCACCCAACATTTGCAGATGTAAAAGAACTAGCGTCTGAAACAGTTCAAATGTATGCAGATGGTGATATTGATGAGCTAAATATTGTATATAACCATTATGTTAGTGCAATTTCGCAAGTGGTTACAAATAAACAATTGCTTCCAATTGAGAATTTGGATGAAAGTGGTACGGCTACATCTGACTACGAGTTTGATCCAAACCAAGAGCAAATCTTGGAAGTACTTTTACCACAGTATGCAGAAAGTCTAATCTTTGGAGCATTACTTGATGGAAAAGCAAGTGAACACGCGGCTAGTATGACTGCAATGCGTAGTGCAACGGATAATGCTTCGGATCTAATTGATGATCTATCCCTATCATATAACCGTGCACGTCAAGCAGCTATTACACAAGAAATCACAGAGATTGTTGGTGGGGTAGCAGCACTAGAATAGTATTACACCGTGTGGACAGTAAGTTAGGAGGGAAATAGATGAGCAAAGGACGCGTTACACAGTTAATGGGACCAGTAGTCGATGTACGTTTTGAAGACGCTGAACTCCCAGAAGTAAATAATGCTTTAGTTGTCCGTAGTGACAGTGGTGAAGAACTAACACTAGAAGTAGCTCTTCATTTAGGTGACAATAGTGTACGTACCATCGCAATGTCTTCAACAGATGGTTTTAAGCGTGGCGCAGAGGTGGAAAACCTTGGTCGTCCAATCTCTGTACCAGTTGGTGACGTAACACTAGGTCGTGTATTTAATGTATTAGGTGAAAATATAGACTTAGACGAACCTTTAGAAGAAGGAGTCCGTCGCGATCCAATTCACCGCGAAGCACCAAACTTTGAAAATTTATCTACAGAAACCGAGATTTTAGAGACAGGTATTAAGGTAGTAGATCTGCTAGCACCTTACATTAAAGGTGGAAAAATTGGTCTGTTCGGTGGAGCAGGTGTAGGTAAAACAGTATTAATTCAGGAATTAATCAACAACATCGCACAAGAGCATGGTGGTATTTCTGTATTCGCAGGTGTTGGTGAACGTACTCGTGAAGGAAATGACTTATACTATGAAATGAGCGATTCTGGAGTTATTGCTAAAACAGCGATGGTATTCGGACAAATGAATGAGCCACCTGGTGCACGTATGCGTGTAGCATTAACTGGTTTAACAATGGCAGAATACTTCCGTGATGAGCAAGGCCAAGATGTATTATTGTTCGTTGATAATATCTTCCGCTTCACACAAGCAGGTTCTGAGGTATCCGCACTACTTGGTCGTATGCCATCAGCGGTAGGTTACCAACCTACTCTAGCTACAGAAATGGGACAATTACAGGAACGTATTACATCTACAGACAAAGGTTCTGTAACATCTATTCAAGCAATTTATGTACCAGCCGATGACTACACTGACCCGGCTCCGGCTACAACTTTTGCTCACTTAGATGCAACAACAAACCTTGACCGTAAATTGTCTGAGCAAGGTATCTACCCGGCGGTGGATCCATTAGAGTCTACTTCACGCGCACTTGACCCAGAGGTTGTTGGAAAAGAGCATTATGAAGTAGCAACACAAGTACAGCAAACACTACAAAAATATCGTGAACTTCAAGATATTATCGCAATCCTTGGTATGGATGAGTTGGGCGATGAGGATAAATTAGTCGTTGCACGTGCACGTCGAATTCAATTCTATCTATCACAAAACTTCCACGTAGCGGAGCAGTTCACTGGACAACCAGGTTCTTACGTTCCTGTTCAAGAGACTGTAAAAGGATTTAAAGAAATTCTTGAAGGTAAATATGACGATCTTCCAGAGGATGCTTTCCGTCTAGTTGGACGTATTGAAGAAGTTGTAGAAAAAGCAAAAGGAATGGAATAATATTCGGTCTGGAAGTAAAAGGATTTAAAAAATCTTTAAATGCCTGAATTAATTTTCGAGCACTTCCATCCCGTCTCTTAGGAGGGGTTACATTGAGAACACTAGAAGTGAGTGTTGTTACTCCTGGTGGCCCGGTTTTAGAAGAAAGCTTTGAAATGGTAGTTTGTAAAGCTGAAACTGGTGAAATCGGTATTTTACCTGGACATATTCCATTAGTTTCTCCACTTCAAATTAGTGCAGTTCGCTTGAAAAAGGGAAATGATACTAAATATTTAGCAATAAGTGGTGGATTTATGGAAGTGCAGCCTGAAAAAGTAACCATTCTTGCACAATCTGCTGAAACTGCAAGTGATATCGATGTTCAACGTGCAAAAGAAGCAAAAGATCGTGCGGAAAGACGTCTTCAGGCAAATCAGGATAATATTGATAAAGCTCGGGCCGAATTAGCACTCAAAAGAGCAATTAATCGCCTCGACGTAGGCAAGTAATACTAAAAACTACTCCTGCAATTTTTTTGCAGGAGTTTTTGTATTTTAATAGAAAATATTCAGTCTGTACGTTGTCAATAGAGCAGTTCTAAAACCTGACAAGGTTCTATAATTAAGATAGAAAGTTGGTATTTCTTCTATTAATCCTACTAGCTAGCATTTACCATCATATTTTCAACTAATCTCTCTTTCCAAAAACAAATTGTCGATATTTCCCGGGAAATGTAAACAACCTTAATAAAAGAAAGTAATAGTTAGCAATCAATTGACTTTTTATTGTCCACCTGTCAAAGTATTTACTAGAAAGAAAGGTGGTACGTATGTTTTCAGTTGGACAAATGGCATTAATTAGTATCTTTTCTCATTTATTTTTTATTTATATGACTTGGCGTCTAGTGATGGCGTTAAACATTGATTATATTTTTAAAAAAGGAAGATCGGGAGAAGCAAGGGTTTTTCTTTTGTTTCTAACGATTGTCATTGGAGCAGGAGTTAGTCGCTTCTTCTTAGAAGTACTACAGTGGTCCGGAGATTTAACTTATCTTTTCTAAAATCCTATTTAGCTCAGCAAATAGCAGAGCTTTCATTTTAATATAATGTCGGAATTTGTATCGTATGTAAAATTATCCTTCTGTCAAAACTAAGATTAATAGATTTGATAGGAGGATTTTTTCATGTTTAATAGACTTTTATTCTTTTTTATATCCATTTCTTTATTTTTAACAACAACACATGCATCAGATTTAAAGGGAGACGAGATGATAGCTCTCGGAAACTTTGCGATAGAGCAGCAATTAGAGGTTGAAAATTGGCAAGTTACCATAAAGGAATCTATAACAGTACATAAAGGAGAGCAGTTAGTTGAACAGCTTAAAGATGAGTTTCCCCATGAGAAAAAAACGGATGAAAAAAGTATAAAATACATTTTTAAAAACGATCATAAAACAAATGGGATTGACGTATTGTATAAAGTGATTTTGCCAATTGAATCGTCATCACAGGCAGAAATTATCGCTCTTTTAGAAGGGGCTGATTGGAGCGAGGAAATAAAAGAAACGTATATAACAACAAAGAATGAAATTGTTCATAAATTGTTTACAAAATTAGCTCAATCATATACTTGTCTGAACTCATTAGATAATGATATAATAAATAGTGATGTTTTTATAGAAAATGCAATAAATTATTTTAATTTGCGACATACAACAACACAGTACGACAATATAGCAAAGTCCACGATTAAAAAGTCATTTTATGGGTATACAGATTTATGGGATGATTTTTATTCTGTAAATGACAAACCGATAAATGTACAAATAGCTATTATAGAAGACAAAGCAGGAAATGAGAAATACACGATAGGAACACCTATCCTAATACATGAATATTAATATAGGGAAATTGGATCTGAAGGGGATTTATAACATGGAAAAAATCATCGTAAGTGGCGGACACCAATTGAATGGCACCGTGCGGCTTGAAGGTGCTAAAAACGCTGTACTACCTGTTTTAGCGGCAAGTTTAATTGCGAGTGAAGGGGAAAGCGTTATTAAAGAAGTACCAGTTTTAGCAGACGTATATACAATTAATGAAGTATTACGTAATCTTAATGCAGATGTTGAATTTGATTCAGCTACAAAAACAGTAAATATTAATGCATCAAAACAATTAGAGACAGAAGCCCCATTTGAATATGTGAGAAAAATGCGTGCATCTGTACTTGTTTTGGGACCACTATTGGCCCGTTATGGACACGCGAAAGTTGCTATGCCAGGTGGATGTGCAATTGGTTCTCGACCAATTGATTTACACCTTAAAGGCTTTGAAGCAATGGGAGCAGATATCCATGTAGGTAACGGCTATGTGGAAGCTAAAGTCGATGGCAGATTACAAGGTGCGAAGATTTATCTTGATATGCCAAGTGTAGGTGCGACAGAAAATATTATGATGGCTGCAGCACTTGCAAAAGGAAAGACAGTAATTGAAAATGCTGCAAAAGAACCGGAAATTGTTGACTTAGCAAATTATCTTAATAAGATGGGTGCGAATATCGTTGGAGCAGGTACGGAAACAATCCGTATTATTGGTGTGGAAAAGCTTCACGGTACGGAGCATATGATTATACCTGACCGTATTGAAGCAGGTACTTTTATGGTAGCTTCTGCAATAACTGGAGGTAATGTATTCATTGAGAATGCGATGCGTGAACATTTACGCTCTGTGATTTCAAAGTTAGAAGAAATGAATGTAGACGTAATTGATGAGAATGGCGGGTTACGTATTATTGGACCTGAGCAATTGAAATCAACAGATATCAAAACATTACCACATCCTGGTTTTCCTACAGATATGCAATCACAAATGATGTCACTAATGCTACGTGCAGAAGGCACAGGTGTGATTACAGAGACTGTTTTTGAAAATCGATTTATGCATGTAGAAGAGTTTCGTCGCATGAATGCCAATATTAAAATTGAAGGACGCAGTGTAATTATTGAAGGTATTTCAGAATTACAAGGTGCTGAAGTAGCGGCAACAGATCTTCGTGCGGCAGCGGCCCTTATTTTAGCTGGACTTGTAAGTGATGGATACACACGTGTAACTGAGCTTAAACATCTTGACCGAGGCTATGTTGATATTGTTGATAAGTTAGCAGCGCTTGGAGCAGATATCAAGAGAGTGGATGAGAACGGAGTAATTGTACAACCACTCTATGTAACCACCGCAAAAGAATCAAATGAAATAGCTGCGGATTAATCAAATATTATCTGAAAAATTATTTCTTAAGTAGATGTGTTATTACGCATCTACTTTTTCGTGTTTCGGGAAAAAATTTCCTGATTAAAAGAAATCTACATATCCCATTTTAATTCTATTATGTCCACTTATTTGAAAAATATTCAGATTAATACAAAATATAAAACTTCTCATAATTAAAAAAACATGATAAAATTAATAGAAAATTAACAATAGTGTAGGTGGGTGAGACAACATGAAAATATACATATCGATAGACATGGAAGGTATTACCGGACTACCAGACTATACCTTTGTTGATGCAAATAGCCATAATTATGAGCGTTCTAGGATAATCATGACAAAAGAAGTGAACTACATTATTCAAGCTTCTTTTGATTCTGGTTGTGAAGAAGTGCTTGTAAATGACAGTCACTCGAAAATGAACAATCTCCTAATTGAAGACATTCATCCAGATTGCCACTTGATTATTGGAGAAGTAAAGCCTTTTTCTATGGTACAAGGTTTGGATTATTCATTTACGGGTGCTTTTTTAGTTGGTTATCATTCGCAGGCAGGAAGCCCAGGAGTAATGTCGCATTCAATGATTCATGCGGTGAGAAATTTTTTCATTAATGATCATTGTATTGGTGAAATGGGGATGAACGCCTACTTAGCAGGATATTACAATGTTCCAGTCTTATTGGTTACTGGCGATGATTACACTGCGATGGAAGCGGAAGAATTGATTCCAGGAGTTACAACCGCCATCGTCAAAGAGTCAATTTCAAGATCTTCAGTAAAGAGTCTTACTCCATCGAAAGCAGGAGCATTATTAGAGAAAAAAGTGAAACAAGCATTAACCAATGCAAGTAATGTAGAACCCTTAATACCACCAGAACAACCTGAATTAACCATTGAATTTTGTAATTATGGTCAAGCAGAATGGGCGAATCTTATGCCAGGAACAGAATTGATTGAAGGAACAACAAAGGTAAGGTTCCGTGCAAAAGATATGAAAGAGGCATATCAAGCCATGTTAGTCATGACAGAGCTGGCAATGAATACTACATTCTCTTAAACAAAAACAGACAACGTGTTAGCAAATTTATAGGGGGTGCATCGTTTGCTGAAATACATATTAAAAAGATTAGCCATTATGGCAGTAACGCTTTGGATTATTATTACACTAACTTTTGTACTCATGACGAGTATACCAGGTTCACCATTTAATAGTGATCAGTCTTCCAATGAAACAATTCGTGCAAACTTAGAAGCACATTATAATTTAGACAAACCACCACACGTGCAATATTTACTGTATTTAAAATCCATTGTCACATTTGATTTTGGACCTTCCATTAAACAACCAAATCAATCTGTAAATGATTTATTATCAAGAGGATTTCCGATTTCTTTTGAATTAGGAATTATTACCATCGTTGTTGCAGTTATTTCAGGTGTTTTAGTAGGGATTATCGCTGCGCTAAGACATAATGGGATATTAGATTACTTAACCATGGGAATTGCAGTATTAGGAATCTCTATTCCAAACTTCATTTTAGCCACATTACTTATTCAGCAACTCGCAGTTAACTTTGAATTATTTCCGACTGCAACGTGGAAAAGCCCAGCACATATGGTACTGCCTGTTTTAGCGTTAGCAACAGGACCGATGGCAATTATAGCAAGACTTACTCGCTCAACCATGCTGGAAGTTCTTACGCAAGATTACATAAAAATGGCCAAGGCGAAAGGATTGTCTCCTTGGAAAATTATTTTTAAGCATGCACTTCGAAATGCATTAATGCCTGTTGTTACCATTATGGGGACATTATTAGCCGGAATACTAACGGGAACATTTGTAATTGAGCAGATATTTGCAATTCCAGGTATGGGTAAATATTTTGTCGAAAGTATAAATCAACGGGATTATCCAGTAATTATGGGAACGACCGTATTCTATAGTGCTTTTCTAATCTTCATGTTATTCCTTGTAGACATTGCTTATGGAATCCTCGACCCTCGAATAAAAATGAATAGCAAGGGAGGGGAAGCGTCATGAGTTCCAATGAAGAATTATCCGATAAGAATCCTCCTGCAGTTCCAGATGAATGGTTTACTTGGAAAGGTAAGGATACACTGGAAGCAGAATCCGTTGCTAGACCTTCTCTTTCCTATTGGCAAGACGCATGGAAACGATTAGTGAAAAATAAAATGGCAATGCTTGGCTTAGTATTTTTAGTATTGCTTACAGTCATGGCAATTTTTGGACCAATGATTTCAACATATGAAGTTAATAAACAGGACTTACCTAATCAGTATCAACCACCATCTAGTGAGCACTGGTTTGGAACAGATAGTGCTGGAAGGGATGTATTTACGCGAACATGGTATGGTGCGCGAATTTCCCTGTTTGTTGGATTAGTGGCAGCATTGATTGATGTTACCGTAGGAATTATTTGGGGTGGTATTTCCGGGTATAAAGGCGGTCGCACGGATAATGTAATGATGCGAATTATTGAGATTTTATATGGATTGCCATACTTATTAGTTGTTATCTTACTTCTGGTAGTATTAGGACCTAGCTTAGGTACGATAATACTTGCTCTAACGATTACTGGCTGGGTTGGGATGGCCCGAATTGTGCGAGGACAGGTTTTACAAATTAAAAACTATGAATTTGTCCTCGCTTCACGTGCATTTGGTACAAAGTCATCGAGAATCATTAGGCGGAATTTATTACCGAATACGATGGGTCCAATTATTGTTCAAATGACATTAACTGTACCATCAGCCATTTTTGCCGAAGCATTTTTAAGTTTTATTGGACTTGGAATCCAGGCTCCGTTTGCAAGTTGGGGTGTCATGGCCAATGATTCATTAGGTGCGATTCTTTCCGGTAACTGGTGGACTTTATTCTTCCCGGCCTTCTTTATATCATTTACGATGTTTGCATTTAACGTACTTGGAGACGGACTTCAGGATGCATTGGATCCAAAATTAAGGAAGTAGGTGAACCATTTGGAAAAAATACTCGAAGTAAAAGATCTTCATGTAACGTTTACAACCTATGGTGGTTCTGTCCAGGCGGTTCGTGGAGTAAAATTTTATTTAAATAAAGGAGAAACACTAGCAATAGTGGGAGAATCTGGATGTGGAAAAAGTGTTACGTCAAACGCAATCATGCGACTGATCCCTAACCCGCCAGGGAAAATTACCAAAGGGAATATTTATTTTAAAGGAAAAGACTTAATTCAATTCCGAGAGAAACAGATGCGATCGATTCGTGGTGTAGATATTTCGATGATTTTTCAAGATCCGATGACAGCATTAAATCCAACACTTACCATTGGTACACAACTAATGGAAGGTTTAAAAGAACATAAAGGTATTTCGGGAAAAGAAGCGAAAGCAAAAGCGATTGAAATGATGGAATTGGTTGGAATACCGAGTCCAGAAGAGCGCCTGAAACAGTATCCACATCAATTTAGTGGAGGAATGCGACAACGTATTGTTATTGCAATTGCCTTAATTTGTGAGCCAGATCTACTTATAGCTGATGAACCAACGACAGCACTTGATGTCACGATTCAAGCACAAATACTAGAGTTGTTTGAAAAGATACAGGAAAAGATGGGTGTTTCCATTATTTTAATCACACATGATTTAGGCGTAGTTGCTAAAATAGCAGATCGAATTGCAGTAATGTATGCAGGAAAAATTATCGAATCTGGTACAAAACGTGAAATATTTTATCAACCGCAACATCCATATACAAAAGGTTTGTTAAATTCTGTACCTCGATTGGACATAAAGGAAGATCAATTAACACCAATTGATGGTACACCACCTGATTTATTCTCACCTCCACAGGGATGCCCTTTTGCAGCAAGGTGTCCGTTTGCAATGGAGGTGTGTGATAAAGTTTATCCAGTTCAGACAGAGTTAACGCCATCACATAACGTGGATTGTTGGCTCCAAGATGAACGGGCACAACAGCTATTAGCTGAAAGTTCTTTCCAGTATTAAAAAAGGGGGAAATGGTATGAAGAACAAAAAGTTACTGTTGATTTTGTTGGCTTTGTTAACGGTATTTGTATTAGCAGCATGTACTGCAAATGAAGATGCAGGTGAGCCAGATGATGCTGATGCAGGGGAAACAGAAGAAGAAAAAGGTCAAGATGAAGAAGCTGCTGGAGAAAAAGTTCTTCGTTTGAATAACGGCGTAGAACCGACTTCACTCGATCCATCGATTGGGTTTGATCAAGTTTCTTGGGATCCGTTAAACAACTTAATGGAAGGTCTAACTAGGTTAGATCAAGACCATGTTGCCGGTCCAGGCGTAGCGGAGAACTGGGACATATCAGAAGACGGATTAACTTACACATTCCATTTACGTGAAGATGCAAACTGGTCGAATGGAGATCCAGTAGTTGCAGAAGACTTTGTGTATGCGTGGAAATATATGCTGGATCCGGAGAATGCATCCTCTGCTGCATTTTTAGCATACTTTATTGAAGGAGCAGAAGCATTTAATAATGGTGAAGGATCAGCAGATGATGTCAAGATTACTGCTGTGGATGAAAAAACGCTAGAAGTAGTATTGGAAGCACCGACTGGGTTTTTCCTAGATGTGTTAACAAATCCAGCATTTTTCCCAGTAAATCATAAAGTGGCAGAAGAAAATGCTGAGTGGCATGCGGAAGCAGACTCATTTGTGGCAAACGGTCCATTTTTATTGGAATCATGGGATCATGATAGTGAAATGGTATTTGCCAAAAATACAGAGTATTGGGATGCAGATGCTGTTAATTTAGATAAGATCCATTTTGCAATGGTAAATGATACGAATACACAATATCAAATGTTTGAAACAGGAGAGCTCGATACAGCAAGTATCCCTCCAGAAATGTCAGATGAATTAATTGATGGAGATAATGTATTTATTGGTGATTATGGCGGATTAGAATTCTTCCGTTTTAACATTACAGAAGAACCATTCCAAAATAAAAATATTCGTAAGGCATTTGCATATGCCATTAATCGTGAAGATATTGCTACCTATGTCGTGAAAAATGGTGTAGAGCCAGCTTATGGTTTTGTATCTCCTGGATTTACTACTCCAGATGGTGGAGATTTCCGTGATGAAAATGGAAACTTAGTAGAGTTTGATCCAGATACAGCGAAAGAATTTTTAGAGCAAGGAATGGAAGAAGAAGGCTATAGTGAACTTCCAAGCATTGTTTTGTCTTATAACACAAGTGACACGAATAAAGCTGTTGCGGAATCGATTCAAAATATGTTAAGTGAAAATCTTGGTGTCGAAGTAACATTAGAAAACCAAGAATGGAACGTATTTGCTGAAGCGCAGCAAAACCTAGAGTTACAACTATCACGTAGTTCTTTTATTAATGATTACAATGACCCGGTAAACTTCCTAGAGAGCTTTATTACGGATTCTTATATGAACCGTACTGGTTGGTCGAATGATGAGTACGATGAATTAATTGAAAAAGGAAAAACAGAAACAGATGAAGAACAACGCTACGAATATTTATATGAAGCGGAGAGATTGCTTGCAGAAGAAATGGTTGCAATGCCAATTCGTTACTATAATACAGTAGTTCTAGAAGCGGATCATGTGGAAGGAATTCTACGTCATCCAGTTGGTTATTTTGATTTGAAATATGCTGACGTAACAGAGTAATCATACTAGAAAATACGCAGAGACAAAATACAAGAAGAATAAAGATATATTGGAGTTAATTTTTGCAGGATTCCTGCGGGAGTGAGGCATAGGTGAGTCCCCGGGTTGCATAGCAATCGGAGGCTCACCAGCTGCCGCTGGATAAGCACATATATTTCTTAATATTTACATAAATACCGCAGTTGGTACGCGGATATATGGGCAATTTCGCCTTTGTTCATGAATACATAAGAAAGAGGGATTTTTTCATGATACTTCCTAATCGGCTTAAAGAAGGAGATAAAATTGGAATAGTTGCCCCGGCAGGACCGCCTGACCGAGAAAAGGTAAATAAATCTTTATCATTTTTTGAGCAGCTAGGTCTTCGCGTGCACATAGGTAATTACCTTTATGACGAAAGAGGTTATTTATCTGCTGGTGACGAACAGCGACTGGAAGATTTTCATGAGATGATTGCAGATAGAAGTATTAAAGCTATTTTTTTCGCGCGGGGTGGATATGGATCCGCTCGTATCGTAGATCACTTAGATATGAATTTAATTGGAAATAACCCCAAAATTATTTGGGGTTATAGTGATATTACCTATTTACATACGGCTATTCGTCAAGCTACGGGGCTGGTTACATTTCATGGACCAATGGCCGCATCGGATATTGTAAAAGCAGATTTTGATCGATTCTCTGGCCAATTATTTAAACAATTATTTGAACCTACTGAACTAATTTATTCAGAGAAAGTGTCTCCGCTTTATGTGTATACAAACGGTACCGCAAAAGGAGAAGTTGTTGGTGGGAATCTATCATTATTAGTCAGTTCAATGGGAACCTCTTATGAGATTGATACAAAAAATAAACTATTATTAATAGAAGATATAGGAGAAGAACCTTACCGCGTGGATAGCATGCTTAATCAGTTACGACTAGCTGGAAAGTTAGAAGATGCAGCTGGAATTATAGTGGGAGACTTTGCGGATGCGGAACCAACCGTTCAACCAAGTCTTTCTTTAACAGATGTATTTGAAGATTATTTTCGACCACTCAGAAAACCTGTAATCGGAGGGTTCAAAATTGGGCATTGTTTTCCTCATTTTTCACTGCCGTTAGGTGTTGTGGCGGAGTTATCTTCAGAAAGCAAATCTTTAACTATTGATTCTGGTGTCAGATAGAGGGGAGAAAACATGAAGATTACAAATCTAGAAACCTTTATTGGGTCAGTGCCATTACACACCCCGTTTAAGACAGCATTACGTACTGTAACGGTAGCTGAATCTATCATCGTCAAACTAACAAGTGAAGATGGTTATATAGGATGGGGAGAAGCTCCTCCGACTCATGTAATAACTGGGGACAGTCTGGCAAGTATCGAATATGCTATTAATCAGGTGATTAAACCACTTTTACTAGGTACATCACTGTCTGCTTATGAACGTATTTTTGAACAACTGCAAGCGTGCATGATTGGAAATACGAGTGCCAAAGCTGCTGTCGATATGGCCGTTTTTGATTTATTAGCACAATATGCAAAATTACCCCTTTATCAATATTTAGGAGGTTACCAATCGGAAATTGAAACAGATTATACCGTCAGTGTAAATACTGTAGAAGAAATGGTAAGAGATGCTAACCAATATAAACTAAATGGATTCTCGATATTGAAGATAAAGGTTGGTAAAGATCAAATTGAAACAGATATGGAGCGAATCAAAGCGATTCGTCGAGCAGTTGGCAATGAAGTTCGTATTCGACTCGATGCGAATCAAGGTTGGAAGCCAAAAGAAGCTGTACAGGTAATTCAGAAGATGGAAGACTTGCAACTAAATATTGAACTTGTAGAACAACCAGTGGCAGCGAGAGACATTGAAGGATTAAGATATATAACCGAACGAACAGAAACTCCAATTATGGCGGATGAATCAGTATTTTCTATCTATGATGCGAGACAAGTATTAGAAAATAAGGCAGCAGATCTTATTAATATTAAGTTAATGAAGTCTGGTGGAATCCATCAAGCTAGAAAAATAGCAACTTTAGCGCAAAGCTATGGAATAGAATGTATGGTAGGTAGCATGATAGAAACGAAACTAGGAATTAGTGCGGCTGCTCATTTTGCTGCAAGCCATCCAGTTGTTACAAAATTTGATTTTGATTCCCCATTAATGCTATCAGGAGATTTGGTTCATGGTGGAGTGAATTATAAGGGTAGTCATCTTTCATTTAGTAAGAATTATGGATTAGGAATCAGTGGAATTCGTTCCACGTTTTTGAAAAAAACAGAATGAAATAATTCGGAATGGGGGAAGGAGTTAAATGAATCAAACGTTTGATCAATTAACTGAAGATTTTTGGGTTACCGATGTACAAGTGGCGACGGTATGGACAAATCCACAGTCTGTAAGGGATATAGATAAAGACGGACGAACGAACCCAACGAATATAAATAAATGGTACGAGAAACTTTCCTATGATGAACGATTAGCTCTATGTAATGAAAATAGAGTTCAAACACAAGCATTATATGGTGAACCGGTAATTGTAATTAATGAATTAGACGATTGGGCTGAAGTAGTATTACCATTTCAAGCTTCTAAAAAGGATATAAGAGGATATCCTGGGTGGATTCCCAAGCAACAATTAACTATGACAACAAAGTCAGATTGGGTAAGCGAATCGATGGTGATGGTTAACAAAAACAAGAGCTGGTTAGAAACCCAAGATGGGAGACAAACGATTGAAATTAGTTTTGCAACCATTCTTCCCTTGGTAACGGAAGAACAAGGTCGTGTACAAGTTCAGACTCCACATGGTGTTCAATATTTAGCTAGAGGAGATGTACTTATTTTTTCTACAAGAGAAGGAGTCCCTACACGTACTGGAGAGGACATCGTTCGAACCGGAATCCCATTTTTACGTTTAGATTATTTCTGGGGAGGAATGAGCGCTTTTGGTTACGATTGTTCTGGGTTAGCTTATGCGACTCATAAAGCGAATGGATATTGGATTGCTAGGGATGCGAGTGATCAAGCTGCTGGTGGAAAAGAAGTACCGTTTAATGAATTACAATCTGGAGATTTATTATTTTTTGCCTATGAAGAAGGAAAAGGAAGTATCCATCATGTAGGAATATATAAAGGAAACGATGAAATGTTACATTCACCACAAACAGGTAAAGGGATCGAAATCACTCCATTAGCGGGAACCAAATATGAAAAAGAATTATGTGCAGCACGAAGATACTGGTGATTAGGAGGGATGAGAATGCAAGATTATATTTTAGACGTTCGTAACTTAAAGAAGTATTTTCAAGTCGGTAAAGGAAGTATATTGAAAGCAGTTGATGATATCTCTTTTCATGTAAAACGTGGAGAGACTTATGGGTTGGTAGGGGAATCAGGATGCGGAAAATCTACAATTGGTCGAACCATTCTTGGTCTATATGACAAGACAGATGGAGAAGTAATATTTGATCTTGAGAATGTACATGAACTAAGTGAAAAAGATCGTTTTTCTTTTTATCGAAAAATGCAAATGATTTTTCAGGATCCATATGCATCCTTAAATCCACGTTCTACGATTAAAGAGATTATATCTGAACCAATGGAAGTACATGGTCTGTATTCAAATAAAAAAGAGAGGTTGAAACGCGTTCATGAACTGTTGGAAGAGGTAGGCTTGAATAAGGATCATGCTAATCGTTATCCTCATGAATTTAGTGGTGGTCAGCGTCAACGGATTGGTATAGCTCGAGCCCTTGCTTTAGATCCAGAATTTATTATTGCAGATGAACCGATTTCAGCACTGGATGTTTCAGTACAAGCACAGGTAGTTAACCTTATGAAGCGATTACAACAAGAGAAAGGGTTAACTTTTCTATTTATTGCCCACGATTTATCGATGGTAAAGCAGTTTTCAGATCGAATTGGTGTAATGTATTTAGGAAACATGGTAGAAGAAACCCAAAGTGAACATTTGTATGATAATCCTTTACATCCTTATACGAAGGCGTTGTTATCAGCGATTCCTATTCCCGATCCGGATATTGAAGATCAGCGGGAACGAATTATATTGGAAGGTGAGCTACCTAGTCCGATTCATCCTCCAAGTGGTTGTGTGTTTCGTACACGTTGTCCGATGGCGATGGAAGTTTGTGCGAAAGATCGTCCTGTGTGGCAAGAGGCAGAAGAAGGCCATTATGTTGCCTGTCATCTGTATGATAAGTCAAAAGAAAACAGTCCTCATACCGGACCACAGTTGAAAGAAGGGGCGATTCGTTAAATTACTGAGATGCTAGTACTGTTCGTATTTTGAACGGAGCTAGCTTTTTTACGCCTTCTCCTTTAAAGAGAGAACAGTTGATAATATGTTAATTTATTTTTAGAGAAGGGCATATTTTTGTAAAAAGTGAATATACCAAACATATCAATGTTACAAAAAAATGAAGTTTTTCTTCTTCGCTAAATTTAAGGTCTATTTTTTCGAGTGACTGTATAGATTTATTAGTAGGGATGCTAGATTAGCATCAAACCTTAATGGCAAAGGAGGAAGGCTGTGCAAAAAAAGTATATAAAAAGAAGAAAACCATCTATCCAAAAGAAAATAATGATGCTCAAACAAAAAAAGCAACCATATGCCAGTCATCAAGAACCAGGGCTTAAAAAAATTGTGCCTTTCCGTAATCGAAAATCCCGGTATTTCCAAAATAAATCACCTGTTCCATGGAGATTAACGATGATCAGTTTTTTTGGAATTCTGATGATGTTTATACTGGTTGTACCAGCTATTGTAGTCAATCTCTCCAAAGATAATAGTGGAACATATTCACAAGCTAAAGAGAATCAAGCAGCGTCCCAAGATACTGAACAGGAAGTTGTCGATGTAGGTGGTTCTCCTTTTTCTGTAGCAGTAATGCGAGACAAGAAGGAGACCGTTGAGGATGTCCCTTTGGAAGAATATGTTGCGGGAGTAGTCGCATCTGAAATGTCTGCTGAATTTGAATTAGAAGCCTTAAAAGCTCAGGCTGTAGCCGCAAGAACATTTACAGTGAATCTACTACTACATGGGGAAGACAATAATCCATATGATTTAACTGACACAGTTAACCATCAAGTCTATAAGAGCCAAGATGAATTAAAGGACTTGTGGAAAGAAAATTATGAAGAAAATATGAATAAAATCAATAATGCGGTAAAAGAAACTAAGGGGCAAATCATTACGCATAACGATGCTCCTATCACTGCAGCCTTTTTCTCAACGAGTAATGGATATACCGAGAACTCGGAAGATTATTGGGAAACAGAAGTATCCTACTTAAGAAGTGTGGAAAGTCCTTGGGATAAAGAAGAATCTCCAAAATACACGAGTCAATCAATGTTTACACTTGAAGAGGTTTCCAGTGCTCTGGAAATAGACTTATCTGGAAATCAAACAGTGCCCATGGAAATAACTCGAACAGACAGTGGAAGGGTCAAAGACTTAGTTATAGCTGGAAAGACAATTTCAGGTAGAGAAGTTCGCGAAAACTTAGAACTCCTATCAAGTGATTTTACAGTAGAACAAAAGAATAATCATTTAGTATTTACGACAGAAGGTTTTGGCCATGGTATCGGGATGAGTCAATACGGTGCCAATGGAATGGCAAAAGAAGGAAAATCATATGAAGATATCATCCATTATTATTATAAGGATGTTGAAATAAATTCTGTTGACGATACAGCACCGACCCTCGTTTCAAGATAAAATGAGGGTTTTTTCCTGTTTAATTCGGCAAGAATATAAAATACATTCAAACAACAACTCGGAATTTTGCTTTATCATATCCTAAACTATAAAACTCTTTAAAAGATGGAATAACCGGGGATGTAACCATTTACTTTTCCCGAAATTGACTAAATCATCCACAAAATTTTAAATTTTTTTGCTCTGTATGTATATATTTTGATTTTTCTGCTCACAATGGTTGCAGAGGTGATGAAAAATGAATGAGGAATTCAAAGGGCCAAAAAATAAATGGCGCCAAATTTTCCGTAAGAAATGGTTTTTCCCAGCACTGTATTTAACCATTGCAGCAGTTTTATTAACCGCCGTAGTCTGGTATCAAAATATTGATTCTGATACAGCGGATGACAAATCTGCCGAAGATCATTACACACCAGTAATGAATGATGAAGATGCAGAACCAGTATTAGATCAGCAAGAAGTAATCGCAATGCCAGTAGCAAATGTAGATGAAGCAGAAATCGTAACTAAATTTTTTGACTACGACGCAGATCAAGAAGATCGTCAAAACGCACTAGTACTATATAATAATCGATACTATCAAAGTACTGGTGTAGATATTGCAGCAGCAAATGCAGAGACATTTGAAGTACTTGCAGCGATCAGTGGTACTGTAGAAGAAGTAAAAGAAGATCCATTGTTAGGTAATGTCGTTGTACTAGCACATGATGAAGATATAAAAACGTATTATGCTAGTCTTGAAGAAGTTTCTGTATCAGCAGGAGACAAGCTTACTCAAGGAGACAAGCTAGGTACAGCTGGAAAGAACATTTTTGGAAAAGATAATGGAACACATGTCCATTTTGAAATCCGTAAATCTGGTACGGAATTAAATCCAGAAAGTTACTTTAATCAACCAGTTAGTAGTCTTGCAAATGTAGAAGAAGATTCTGCAGTTACCGAAGAAGGCGAAACAGATGAAGCAAGTGAAGAATCGTCTAATGATGTGGAACAAGAAGATAACGCTGGGGAACAACCTGTAGAAGAAGATGTAGAAGAAGATTCTGATTCTGAATCAAATACAGATGAAGAGCCAGAAACAGAAGAAAACATCGAAGAATAATAGATGAGAGCCTGATTTCTATCAGGCTCTTTCTTTATGACCGCTAAGAATGCAGGATAATCTAGATAGTGGAAGCGTTGTGAGGTATTTTTGATTGTAATCGGTATTAACTTTCATACTTTATCCCTACGTATCAATGAATATGCGTAAATTGTCGAACGATATATTAATTTATTTATAATAATTTGTGGTAAGATAGTATTGTTTTTAAAAAAGAGGGAATTTTCCCTAAAAAGGAAAAGGATGAAGAAAATTGTTCCTCACGAATTTGATGGAATCTCATACGGAAGACTCGTTGACCGACATTGCATCAAGAGTTTACCATGAATATGATTTAACTGTTGCAAGGGATATAATGAAAGCGATTTGTATAAATAGCCCATCGAGCGAAATTCAGAAGACAGGAATGGAATATCTCTACATGAATGGATATTTTCGTGAGTTAGATCAGCTAATCGAGAAAAATCGTGAATCGATCAATCCTTCCAATAGGCTATGGGGCAATACGTATAGACTTATGCTGGATTTATTTAGCCAACGCACATCTCCTGATAAAACTCTTCACTACTTAGACTATTTCAAAACGAGATACACTATCAAGGAATCTGAAATTATATTATTAATTAAGCTAATAAGAGAAACTTGTTATTACTATAAACAAGAATATAGACGACTTGGAGATCTTATCGCTACATATGAAACACACTTGGACGAGGTTAAAGAACGCATTTTAGTCAACTTTTTTAAGGTACGTATTTATCGATTTCATATTGTTTTTCACATGGCAAGAAATGAGTTGATTATTGCAAGAAAATATGCATATAAAGCGTTAAATATTAATGAAAGTATCCTACTAGAGGCTACCATCCATAGTCATCTTGGTTTATCCTATACTTTTGATGCATATGAAAAAGGTATGTATCATTTAAAGAAAGCACAACAAATTTCCCGGAAATATAATATTACATTGTACGAGCATCGAATTGAAAATAATTTTATCCCGTTCCTTTCAGGTAAATTTAAAGAAGTTGATAAGGTACAATCTATCGATAAAGCGGAACAAGCCCATCTTGAAGTTGCGAAAGGCGACTATGATAAAGCATTGAAACTTTTAGAATCCGTCAATATTAAAACACCCTTACAACGATACTATTTAGGTTTAGCGAAACAAGATAAAGATATATTAATTCAATCCTATAATGAGTTTATTTTAGACAATAATGATTTTTTCTATAGTCGATTACCATTGGAGGCACTCGACTTATCTCACGGTTAGTAAACCTACCACATCAAGAAGGGTTGACAAAATAGGCGAAGTAAGAGGGTTGCTTTCCGTAAGTGTCCGATAAAGTTAAGATAAGATTACTAAAAACCAAATTATAATCTGGTGCAAAGCCGGTGATAATTTGGTTTTTTTGTTATATTAATCAAAAAAGAAGAAGCCACTGACAGTACCTTTATTTGCTTTATTTGGGAAAATAATTAATTTTAAATAATGCTCTGGTTTTTTTAAAGAACTATGTCAATAGTTAGCAAAACATAAAAAACATCCTGTCCATATTCTGAATTGTTAAAAATTAATCATAAACATCTGCCTTAAGTAATAAAATGTTACAAACCATGCAATCGAACTTTCTGAGGTGAGAGCTTGCGTTGTCTACTTCTTGCTCCACAAGGAACACTGGCCTACTTTTTATTTTTCTAGCAGCTACATATCCGGTCTATTTAGCATAATTTTCTATTTAGACAAACATAGCAACGTATAACACCCTGTCTCAAATTACACCTCGGAATTACAACTTAGGGAGGCGAACGGTGTGCATGATTACATCAAAGAGAGAACAATCAGAATAGGAAGACATGTTGTAGAAACAAGAAAAACCGTAAGAACCATTGCAAAAGAATTTGGTGTTTCGAAAAGTACGGTTCATAAAGACCTTACCGAACGATTACCAGAAATCAATCCCGAGCTAGCGATTCAAGTGAAAGAAATACTTGAATATCATAAAGCAATCCGACACCTGCGTGGGGGTGAGGCCACTAGACAAAAATACAAAATTGATGGGAAGCCATTAGAGACAGAGAAGAAGCCAGCAGGATAGGTTGATTTACTTAAGAAAGGAGTGCGTACAAAAACTAATCCATAAGATCCAATTTCATTCATAAACAGTAGGACAAATGACTTTATCTAGGTCAACCTACTGTTTTTCTTTTATGCTTAGCACATCCTATTTCCTACTTTTTAGACAAAAAATTTACGAATGTGCAGTTAATTGTGGATTTTTGTGGTAAAATATTATAATAGTAGCATTATGTCTTCGGACGGTGCAAGATTGTAACGCTAGGAGGATTTTGATTCATGTTTTCCAGAGATATTGGAATCGACCTTGGTACTGCCAATGTATTGATTCATGTAAAAGGTAAAGGAATTGTTCTAAATGAACCATCTGTCGTAGCGATGGACCGCAATTCTGGTAAAGTACTTGAAGTTGGTGAAGACGCGAGAAGAATGGTTGGACGTACACCAGGAAATATCGAAGCGCTTCGCCCATTAAAAGATGGAGTAATCGCAGACTTTGATGTAACAGAAGCTATGCTAAAGCATTTTATAAATAAAATCAATGTCAAAGGTGTCCTATCTAAACCTAGAATGCTTATTTGTTGCCCAACGAATATTACAAAAGTTGAGCAAAAAGCTATCAAGGAAGCTGCTGAGAAATCAGGCGGTAAAAAAGTTTACTTAGAAGAAGAGCCAAAAGTAGCTGCAATCGGTGCAGGTATGGAAATATATCAACCAAGCGGTAATATGGTTGTGGATATTGGTGGAGGTACGACAGATGTGGCAGTCCTTTCGATGGGAGGCATCGTTACTTCTGAATCAATTAAAATGGCCGGAGATAAGTTTGATATAGAGATCATGCAATACATTAAGAAAAAATACAAGTTACTAATTGGAGAACGTACAGCAGAAGAAATTAAAATAAATGTTGCTACAGTCTTTAAAGGTTCTCGCAAAGAATCAATGGATATTCGCGGAAGAGACATGGTATCGGGCCTACCAAGAACGATCTCTATTGGATCTGAAGAAATTCAAACAGCTTTAAGCGAATCCGTATCGTTAATTGTTCAAGCTGCAAAATCAGTATTAGAACGCACGCCACCAGAACTATCTGCTGATATTATTGACAGAGGAGTTATCTTGACTGGAGGCGGAGCATTACTTCATGGAATTGATCAATTGCTAGCAGAAGAATTAAAAGTTCCTGTATTTATCGCTGAAGATCCAATGGATTGTGTGGCTAAGGGTACAGGTATTATGTTAGAGAATATCGACAAAGTAGAAAAACGAAATATTAGCTAAACGTTTCGACCGTTCATACCGAAATTAGAAGTAGTATCAGTAAGCATGTACTTTCTAAATTGACGGGAGAGAATACCATGTTAAGAGGTTTATATACAGCTGCTAGTGGCATGATTACACAACAGCGGCAGCAAGAATCATTATCAAATAATGTAGCAAATGCGAACACTCCTGGATATAAAGCAGATCAAACAACTATCCGAGCTTTTCCAGAACTATTATTGCAGCAGACAGGCTCAAGTAAACAGATTCCAACAACACAAGGTGGAGTTAACTTCCCGGTAAGTCAGACAATTGGTCCGATTAATACGGGGGTTTACGTTCAAGAAACGGTACCTAACTTCGCACAAGGTGATGTTCAGGAGACTGGATTACCTACAGATGTAGCAATTATTCAAGGACAGGTTCCTGACGAAAATGGATTTCTTTTCTTTTCTGTTCAAAACGAAAATGGAGAAGAAAGGCTCACTCGTAACGGAAATTTTACTGTTGATGGAGAAGGTTTTCTTGTAACCAATCAAGGAAATTATGTTCTTGACGAAGCAGGTAGCCCAATTCAGACAAATGGTTTAGATTATGTTGTAACACCAGAAGGTTTTGTACAGACAGAAGATGGTGCATTCCCCTTAGGTATTCGCTATGTGGAAAATTCGAATGAACTTGTAAAAGAAGGAAATGATTTATTTGCAGGAGAATCAGTAGATGTACCAGCAGCTGCAACATTTTCTTTACAACAAGGTGCTTTAGAACAATCGAATGTGAATACGATGCAAACAATGGCAGATATGATGAATGCGTACCGACTGTTTGAAACAAATCAACGTGTCTTACGTGCATATGATGAAAGCTTAGGAAAAGCAGTAAATGAAGTTGGTCGTCTTGGATAAAGTTCTGGAGGGATTTAAACGATGTCGCAAATGATGATACAGGCTGCAGTAACGATGAATCAATTGCAGAACAAGCTCGATTTAATTGGTAATAATATGGCAAACAGCCAGACTACAGGCTATAAAAGTAGACAAGCTGAATTTTCATCTCTACTTACACAACAAGTGAATAATTTAACTGACCCGGCTAATGCTCAAGGGCGTCTTACGCCAGAAGGTATTCGCGTTGGTTCAGGAGCAAGGTTAGGTTCGACGAATATGAATCTGAATCAAGGGGCTATTCGAGAAACGAATCGAGATCTTGATGTCGCATTAACAAGTGAGAATCTATTATTCCAGGTTGAAGTAACCGAAAATGGACAGGTTGGAACGCGCTATACACGTGATGGATCATTCTATCTTAGTCCAATGGAGAATGGTCAAATGATGTTGACGACATCGGATGGTAATCCGGTTATAGGTAATAACGGACCAATTTCAATTCAAGATGGTTTTGATTCCATAGAAATAAATGAATATGGTCAATTGCTCGTTGAACGCAATGGTCAACAAACAATAGAAGATCAGCTAACGATCGTTGAAGCAATTCGCCCACGTCTATTAGAATCAACCGGTCAGAATTTATTTCAATTACCCAATTTAGAAGCACTAGGGTTTAATGCAGAAGAGATAATTCAAGAAACGAATCCGCAAACTGCGATATTACAATCCAAGGCATTGGAACAATCAAATGTAGATATCTCAAAGGAAATGTCAGATTTATTAATGACACAACGATTGTATCAATTTAATTCACGTACAATCACTATGGGTGATCAAATGATGGGTCTAGTCAATCAAATTCGCTCGTAATTCCACATCGCATCTCTTGCAGTTCGATGTAATTCTGCGTAAACTAAGAAACGTAATTTGTGAATATGTTGATTTGTATTTGAGTTAGGAGAAACAATCATGTCTACCAATGAAACCGAAAAAAAACAAACACGCCGTGCAGAGAATGAAAAAGCTGCTACTAGCAGTGAGGCACAAGCGGCTCAGAACAATCGTGACACACGCAAAAAGCAAAAGAAATTACAAAAAGAAGAGAAACGAAATGCAAAGTTTCCAAGAATTCGTGTATTTCCAATCTGGCTTCGAATTATAGTAATTTCTATTTTATGTGTTGCCGCTCTCGTGATTGGGCTCATGGTTGGTTATGGAGTTATTGGGGATGGATCGCCAACCGAAGTATTAAAAAAGGAAACATGGCAACATATCATTGATATTATATATAAAGCTGAATAAAATAAATCATAGACCATAAGCATGCATTCTTAATTTTAATTGAAATGCATGCTTTTTAAATGGTACGACATATTACTATATTGGGATTTGCGGTATGACACTAGTTCTTCAATATTCAAGGGCGGCTTGGGGACAATTTAAAATCCCTGTTATTATCTGTGTTACATAATTTTGTAGATTGCTATAATTTAAGAAAAGACATTTGTACGACTTGCATTTGGAAGCTTGCCTGTATTTATGTTCCCAGAGTTGGATCGTATAGGTTGATAAGGTAAGATAAAGTGTATTTATGTTCCCGGAATTGGCTCAGGTAGTATGACAAGGTAAGATAAAAGTTCAATAACTAAGTGTGGTTAGTCAATCCTCTTGTAATATATAATTGCAAAGCTGATGAGTGCCCAAAATCAGAAGGAAACGAAAATCTGGACACTCATAAAGGTGATGAGTGCCCAAAATCAGAAGGAAAGCGAGAATCTGGTCACTCATAAAGGTAATGAGTGCCCAAAATCAGAAGGAAAACGAAAATCTGGTCACTCATAAAGGTGATGAGTGCCCAAAATTAGAAGGAAAGCGAAAATCTGGTCACTCACAAAGCTGATGAGTGCCCAAAATCAGAAGGGAAGCGAGAATCTGGACACTCATAAAGGTGATGAGTGCCCAAAATTAGAAGGAAAGCGAAAATCTGGACACTCATAAAGATGATGAGTGCCCAAATTTAGAAGGGAAGCGAGAATCTGGACACTCATAAAGGTAATGAGTGCCCAAAATTAGAAGGAAAGCGAAAATCTGGACACTCATAACAGTGATAATTGTCCAACGTCGTCTCCTCTTCGCTTTCCCCCTACTAATTCCTTTCCCAAAACTACATATTTTAAGTAGATTTGCTAGAAAATGAATCTAAATAATCAATATTTCGTAGTAAGATAAAGGATAACTTATTAGAAAGGAAATAATTTTATGATACAGTATACATTAACTGAGAAATTCTTTTCGAAAAAGGCAATACATCTTGTTGATGAAAATGAAGAAGTTGTTGGTGAGATTACCGGTATTCGAAAAGAAGGATATGAACGAAATAATGTGTTTGATTTTAAACCAGTGGAAGGAAGTTCTACGATTGTAGGCATTAAAAAAAGAAATTGGAAGAATGTTATCCAACCGTCGTATGGAGTAATTCATGGTGACCAAACATACACTTTAAAAGATAAGCTTGGAGATAATCTCCTTTATTTTTGTGTGACGGGTGTAATCGAAAGTGAAGATATTTATATAGAAGAAGATTGGAAAGAGGATATTATTTTTAAAGTGAATAAACAAAAAGTAGCGGTTATTCGTCCTCCGAAATTGACAGGGAAAACGATTTTTAAAATAGATGAACAGATTTTACCAGACCACCGCTTATTTGGAGTAATTATATTAATGGTTTTTATGTATCAAATTTACAATAAAGAAGCTGCCTTTATAATGGATTTATTATTTTAATTAGAAAAATTCATAACTTGAAATTTCAAACTAATCCAAAAATAACTCCTCAATCTTTCTTTATTTTGTTAAAATATGAAAAAAGCATATTTCGATTAGGTAGAATCTTTTCTATTTCTAAATAGGGAGGAGTGTCAGCCAATGGGATTAACAGTAGAAGATGTTCTTTGTGAAGATTTGTTAATGGATGCTGAGGTAGTGACAAGTGAGTCACTAATAGGTAAGAAAAAAGTTCAATGGATTTCTGTGATTGAATTACCTGTAGAGAATTTTGTTCGAAAAAATGAAATTGTATTAACGACGGCAATTGGCTGTAAGGATGATCCCGAACAGTTTATTAAATTTGTAAAAGATGTAATTGAATCAAAAGCTGCTGCACTTATGATAGCGCTTGGGAGATTTATTTATGATATCCCAAAAGAAGTCATGGCAATGGCCGAGGAAAACGATTTTGTTATTATTGTTTTGCCGTGGGAAATTCGGTTTGCCAATATCGTAGAGACGGTTATGATGCAATTAACCGATGCAGAGAGTCAAGATCGAAAGCGATCTGAACGCATTCAACAAGAGTTGTTAAATCTAATTCTGGCAGAACGAGATTTAAATGATATTCTTACCTTTATTCAAGATGAGATGGAAGCAGCAGTTTTTTTATCGGATCGTTTTGGAAATCTGTTTGACAAAGATCTTTATAATGAAAAGGTTCAACAACAATGGAAGCAGAAAGTAGTAAATGGCAAGATTCCTCGCCAACAGACTGTTCAAAGTAATAATGATCCCCTTATTCAAAAGTTTGATCTTATAGAAGGAAAACAATCGCTTCTACAAATACCGATTCTACAAGTTTCTGGTGAGCCGCAAGGGTATCTTTTTGTAATGCTTCCAGAAGATGAAGTAACAGAAACCTTTTTAACAACGAATCGAATTCATATTATTGAGCATGCAGCTACCACAATTGCCCTTTGGTTATCGAAAAGAAATGCCATAGAAGAAACAAAAATTCGTCTCCGCAGCGATTTTGTTGATGAATTAGCGAAAGGGTATTTTCAATCACATGAAGAAGCTGCATCACGTGCTGGATTACTAGGGTATGAGTTGTATCATGAATATGTTTGTATTGTAGGTTTTGCGGAAAATATGGAGCGGATGTTTGAGAGAAGAATCCAAGAGACACATACATTTGATTCATGGAAGAAAAGCATGCACAGATATATAGAAGAAGAGATTATTTACGCGGCAACAACACTCGAACGTCAATGGTTGTTAACTCGAAATGAAGACGTATTTCTTATTTATCTGCAAGTGGAGCATCAAACTGACCATGAGTATGCAACTGATTTTTTAGACATGATTGATCGTCGCCTACAGAATCTCCTGCCAGAAATTGAGATGGTATGGGGATTAGGAAAAAGAGTTAAGCAATTCTCTGATTACCATATTAGTTATCAACAAGCACGTACGGCACTAAAAATTGGTTATCGCAAAGACAAGCGACGTACTTGGTATGATCAAACAGGTCTCGATCGAATTTTACTAAACCTCTATGAATTTGACGATATGTGGGAAATGATGAAAAATACGATAACACCTTTGATTAACTATGAAGCGGAACGCCAAATGGATTTGATTGGAACATTTACAGCATTTCATCAATATCGTGGAAATGTTAGCCAAACTGCTAGGTCATTACATTTGCATCGGCAGTCATTGCTGTATCGTTTACGCAAAATTGAATCCTTAACGGGGCTCTCTTTAAATAATTCGGATCATCTATTTCTATTGGAGCTATGCTTGAAAACATGGAGAATTGGAAATGAAGATATAAATGCTTCTTACTCCCCAAAATAAACTCATTAACCGTAAAATGAGAAGCTAATTTTCTAAATCTATGTTTATCTTCATCAGACAAGACATTTCGGCATACATATTCTGTGAAGTAAAAAACGAATGAGGAGGAAATTATGCAACTAATCTTGAAAAAAGTTGTTTTTCTTGTTTTGTTTTTCGTCTTCACGTTTGCGGCGGTTTGTAGTGTTTCAGCTTCAGAAGTTGATTCCCCTATATTAGTAGGTGAATCGAATGAAAGCGCTATATCAGGGAAAGTAGGTAATGGAAACGAAGAGACTCCTGGAGAGTGGTACGCTGGATCAACACCGTCAAATCCGATTCCGAATGCACCCGTTATTTTATTTGTGCCAGGACTTAATAATGTCGCACAGATTTTCTGGGAAGATAACGATATGTACCAAACCGTGCTTGATGCAGGATATCAAACTGCTTTTGTCCAATTGTATGACGCCGGAGGAGCTTCCGCTACAATGTGGGATAATGGTGAATTACTCGCGGGAAAAATAAGAGAAATCTCTATGCATTTTGATCGGCCTGTGACTGTGGTTGCCTATAGTAAAGGCGGGGTCGATACGCAGACCGCATTAACGTATTATGATGCATGGCAATACGTAGACAATGTTATTACATTATCTAGTCCTCATCATGGCTCACAACTTGCTGACTTAGCGTACAGTTCTCCTGCAGGTTGGTTAGCGGACCTACTTGGTGCACAAGGGGATGGAACATACGCGATGCAAATGGGATATATGGAAAATTTTCGTTCTGAAATGGATAATAAACCGTTCGCATATCACAACAATTATTACACATTAGGAGGAACGGGGTGGGGGTCTATATTTTCCTCTACATGGTTTGGAGGTATGTACTTATCACAGTTCGGGTCCAATGATGGAGTAGTTACGAGTGAAAGTAGTAGTCTTCCAGAGGGAAATCAACTAGCAGTGGAAAATTGGAATCATACTTCGATACGAACTGGTGAAAGTTTCGCTACATTTGAAAATTATTTAATGGGTAACGAAACAGTAGATAGTTTAGTTACACCTACAAAAAGTGCCGAATTAACTTCTAATAGCAATAATCAATGGATTTCCGGTGGGCCGTTAGTAGGTAAGAAAAAAGCTACTACTACTATTTCCGTTGAAAATGATGTCGATGAACTTGCTCTGCATTTAATGACTTCTAATCAATTATCTAACTTAAAACTCATAGATCCAGACGGGAAAGAAATAAATCCAAATGTGACAACGACAGATAATAAAGAAGGAATATTTGCAGGATCCATTAGTCATATGACCTTTATAGAATTTCCGAAAGCAGGAGATTGGAAGTTAGAACTTACTTCTTATCAACAGGATGCATTCGTATTGATGGTGGATTATAAAACAACGGAAAAAATAATTCACAATAGTAATGTAGAATTCAATGCAAATCAAAAGCCTACTTATCATTTGAAAGTGAATTCAGAAACGGTTCAGGAAAATACATTACAAGCTACGTATCATATAACTGAATCTGGGACGGATAATACAAAAACATATAGAACAACAGGCAAATCCATTTTAGCAGAGGAGTTGTCATTGGAAAATAAGAATAGCGTGTATAATATTACAATTGAAATAAACGGATTAACGAAAGCAGGGGAAAGATTTACTAGAACCATCGTTGATTCGGTATACGTAGACTAAATGAACGTAAGAAGAGATGAAGTAGATTCCATTTTCGATATCGTTGTAAAATCGTTTCAAAGAATAATGGAATGAATTGAAATATAAAAAGGGGAAATGATTATGTTTAACAAAATGTTATCTAGTATTGGAATTGGAAATACGAAAATAGATGCGCAACTGGATAAGCAAAGTTATATGGCTGGAGAAACTGTAAGAGGAAAGATATTAGTTACAGGAGGAAAAGTGGAGCAAGAAGTCGATCAAATTTATTTGTCAGTGAATACCAAGTATGTAAAAGAAAGTGATGATAAAAGATTTAACGTCAACGTTATCATGGATAAATTTAAAATAGCAGAATCATTTACGATTCAACCAGGAGAGTCTAAGGAGATACCATTTTCGTTTATTTTATCTCCTCAAACTCCATTAACAATAAGAGATAAAAATGTTTGGATTGATACAGGATTAGATATTAAAAAAGCAGTTGACCCTGGTGACATTGATTATATTCAAGTGAATCCATCGCAACTAGTCAATGCAGTACTAAAAGCTGTTGATTCACTTGGTTTTAAGCTTATTGAAGTAGAATCGAAAGAAGTACATCGTTCGTTTGGAAAACTTCCGTTCGTACAAGAATTTGAATTCAAACCTAGAAGTGGACAATATAAAGGCTTATTAGATGAGATTGAGTTAATCTTCTTACCAAGTGAAGATCAGGTTGAAATTCTTATGCAGATTGATAGAAAAGCAAGAGGATTATCTGGTTTATTCGCAGAAGCGATGGATCAAGATGAATCTTACGTAAGATTTACGGTAACAAACTCAGATAGCTCCACTGTACAAGAAACAATTCAAGAAATAGTAAACCAAAATATTCATTAACGAGAAAATACGATGGGAGCAGCTGCTAAACAGCTGTTCCTTTTTTATCCACATTTAACCGGCAGTAATAGCTTAGCTGAATGATGTTTTACTTTACCATATTTAACGATTTTCAACTGAACCAGTTATTCATACAATCGTTGATTTCCTATCCAATTTAGCGTTAGTACAAAAACACAAAAATCCAACCGCCAAGATATATTTTCTCCTCCCTCCCAACAAATCACTAGTGCTTATTTTCCAAACTGACTACAAACTTCTAGAAACTTTCATACAAAATGGTGAATATCATTTTAAATATTTAGAAAATATAATGAATTAACAAACAAAATTAAAAGGTGGTGTTTGACATGAATGTAGAAGTTGCGGAGTACATGGATAGGATGAAGCGCACGAAAGCAAAAATGGCTGAAAAAGGAATAGAAGTGCTACTTATTACAGACCCGGCAAATATGAATTATTTAACAGGGTTCGATGGCTGGTCATTCTATGTCGATCAAATGTTGGTACTGATGGATGATGAGGAGCAACCGATTTGGATAGGAAGAACAGCAGATGCAAATGCGGCAAAGGTAACGACATGGCTGTTTCATGAAAATATTATTCCTTATCCAGATACCTATGTTCATTCTCAAACGAGGCACCCAATGGACTTTGTAGCAGAAATTTTAACTCAGATAGGTCAAGATAAACGTAATATTGGTGTAGAGATGGATAGCTATTATTTTTCAGCAAAATGTTTTCAACAATTGAATAAAGGTCTATCAAATGCAACATTTTTGGATGGTTCACTTATCGTAAATTGGGTACGTATCATTAAGTCACCAGCAGAAATCTTGAAGATGGAAAAAGCTGGAATCATTGGAGAACATGCTATACGTGAAGGTATAGAAATGGTAAATGCCGGGGTTAGAGGTTGTGATGTTGCTGCTAAGATAAGTCATGAACAATTAAGTGGTACGCCTGAATTTGGGGGAGATTATCCTGCAATCGTACCTTTACTACCAGCAGGAGAGCGAACTTCCACTCCACACCTTACATGGACGGATAAACCATATCAGCAGGGTGAAACAGTAATTTTAGAGTTGGCAGGATGTTATCAGCGCTATCATGCTCCAATAGCTCGAACTGTTCAAATTGGTCAGCCATCGACAAATATGAAGAACTTATCAGAAGTGGTCATCGAAGGGTTGAATGCTTGCTTAGACTTTATACAGCCAGGAGTAGCTTGTGAAGAAATTGAAACGGTTTGGAGAAAAACAGTAGAAAAACATGGCGTTACGAAAGAGTCGAGATTAGGGTATTCGATGGGATTAAATTATCCTCCAGATTGGGGTGAGCATACAGCTAGCATAAGAACAGGAGATAAAACGATTCTTGTACCAAATATGACCTTTCACTTAATACCAGCGATTTGGTCGGAAGGGGATAGTTTTGAAATTAGTGAATCATTCTATGTAACAGAGAATGGTTGTAAGACCTTTGCAAACCTGCCTAGAGAACTGATGATTAAAGACGGATTTGCAAACCTTGATTTTGTTGGTTAATGCTAAGGAACTCTGATGACGTTGATGCAAGTATCGGTATAGCAAACAATTTGAGAAAAGGAAGTGATGATATGACAGATAAGAAGCAAGTAGACGTAGGTACAGAAGCAGTTTGGGCAGGAGAAAAGGAGTACCTTGTACATGGAGCAACGCAAGTCCCTGTTGTCCTTAGTGTTGCCTATAATTATGACGATATGGATGAATGGTATGATGTGGCTATTGGGAAGAAGAAAGGCCATATATATGGAAGAAACACAAACCCAACCGTGCAAGCATTCGAAGATAAAGTAAAGCAGTTAGAAGGAGCAGAAGCTGCTACTAGTTTTTCTACAGGAATGGCTGCTATAAGTAATACACTATCTACTTTTTTATTACCGGGGGATCGAATTGTTTCGATTAAAGACACTTACGGAGGAACGAATAAAATATTCACTGAATTTCTGCCACGCCAGCAGGTAGAAGTAATGTTATGTGAGACAGGGGATCATGAACAAATTGAAAAAGAGGTAAAAAAAGGCTGTAAGATTCTTTATTTAGAATCTCCCACAAATCCTACAGTAAAAATTACAGATTTAAAGAAAATGGCAGATGTAGGAAAGCGAGCTGGGGCAATTGTGATCGTCGATAATACGTTTGGTACGCCAATAAATCAAAATCCATTAGCACTTGGTGCAGATTTAGTTATTCATAGTGCTACAAAATTTTTAGGCGGCCATGCTGATGCGTTAGGGGGAGTAGTTTGTGGTCCTGAACATTACGTAGAGCAAATCTATCATTTCCGTGAAATTAATGGTGCGACAATGGACCCAATGGCTGCGTACTTAACATTACGTGGCATGAAGACACTGCATCTACGCGTTAGAGAACAGTCATTTAACGCAATGCAATTAGCAAAGTTTTTACAGCAGCAAGATATTGTAGAAGATGTGTATTACCCAGGGTTACCGACACATCTGTACCATGAAATTGCAAAAGAACAAATGAAAGACTTTGGAGGCATGCTGAGCTTTTCGGTAAAAGGTGGTGTGGACACGGTAAGAGAATTACTACCGAAGCTACAGTATGCACATCGGGCAGCAAATTTAGGGGCAGTGGAAACAACGGTTGGTCCTGCACGTACAACAAGTCATGTGGAATGTACACCCGAGGAACGTGCTGCAATGGGAATCCCAGAAGGACTCATCCGTGTCTCTTGTGGTATCGAATATATAGATGATATATTGGAAGACTTTTCTCAAGCTTTTGCTCAGCTAGAAAATAGTTTGGAAATTTCTTAATAGAACATCGCTGACAATTGATATTGTCGGCGATTTCCCTATCAAGAGAAATTAAAAAGGAAGGGATGCGAATGTGAGTGTGTATTGTAAAGTACTTGAATTTGAAGATCAATTAATCGAATGGAGGAGAGAGTTGCATCAGTTTCCTGAACTAAGTTTCGAAGAATTTCGTACTTCTGAGCGGGTAATGGAAATTTTGCAAGCGATGGAACATATTAACATAGAAAAAGGTGCAGGCACGCCTACAAGCATAATTGCAACCATTTCAACCGGAGAAGGTCCAACTGTAGCACTGCGAGCAGACATGGATGCCTTACCGATTCAGGAACAAACGAATACTCCTTATGAATCCCAGAACCCAGGTGTGATGCACGCGTGTGGGCATGATGCACATACAGCAATATTATTAGGAGCGGCGAAGGTTTTATCAGATCTCGTTGAAACAGAGAGTTGGAAAGGAACGATTAAACTTATTTTTCAACCTGCGGAAGAGGCACAAGATGAGCATGGTCTATCAGGGTCTCCATATCTACTACAAGCAGGCGTATACGATAAGGTCGAAGCAGCATTTGCACTACATATGTGCCCGTGGAAAAAATCAGGTCAGCTTCTAATCAATGATGGATTTAGCATGGCGAATGTTGATGAATTTGAAGCAACTATCTATGCGACAGGGGGACATGGTGGTTATCCAGAAAAATCAACCGATCCAATCTGGATGTTATCGCTTGTACTTCCGGGTTTATATGGGATCATTTCCCGTCGAATAGCAGCAGCAGAAAAAGGTGTTATTTCAGTAGGGGAAATTCGTTCTGGGAATGCGACCAACATTATTCCTGCTAAAACAAGTATTCGTGGAACGATTCGAAGCTATACTCCTGCAATACGAGACCAACTTGAAAGAGAGTTACATCAAGTATTTCAAATGGTACATTCTTTGGGTGGAGAATATCAATTGAACGTTTCAAGAGGAGAGCCGGCTTTATACAATGACCCCTATCTAAATCAAATTGTACGTCATTCGGTAAGGAAAATACAGAAGCACATAGATGTATTCGAAGAGGCTTTTGGAATGGGTGGAGAAGACTTTGGATATGTATCACAGAAACTGCCAGCTACGATGTTTTTTCTCGGTTGTGCATTAGATGAAGGATACTCGCGTGATTTGCATACACCTGTCTTCGATATCGATGAGTCCTCATTCGTATTAGGAGTAGCAATATTAGTAGAAAGCGCAATTGCACGTACAAAGCAGACTATTATCTAAAAAAATGATGAATAAATGTCCGGACTAACTATATCGTTAGCCCGGACATTTTTGATATTAGTATCCTAATTTAAGAGGAAGTTTCACTTACTTTTACAAGTTGCTTCCCTTTGTTTTTTCCTTCAAATAAGTTTAAAAATGCAGTAGGTGTATTTTCAAAACCTTCAATGGTCGTTACTTCATACGATAATTTATCTTCAGCAATCCAGTTTGCTAAATCTTTGGTTGCTTCAGGAAACTGTTCTTGGTAGTCACTAACGATAAATCCTTTCACGGTAGTGCGTGTCTTAAGAATTTTCGGTAATATGCTTGGACCGTAGTCTTCACCTGGCTTCAAATTGTATGTGGATATAGCGCCACATAATGGAACACGAGCAAAATCATTTAATAGGCTTAATACATTGTCAGTTACTTCTCCCCCCACATTATCAAAATAGACATCAACGCCATTTGGACAAGCTTTTTTTAGCTGCTGTTTAAAGTTTGATGCTTTATAATTTACTGCTTTATCAAATCCTAATTGATTCTCTAAATAAGCTATTTTTTCATCAGTACCTGCAATGCCGACTACATTAGCACCTTTAATTTTGGCAATTTGCCCAACTGTAGAACCTACTGCTCCAGCAGCTGCGGATATTACTACAGTCTCCCCTTCTTTAGGCTGACCAATGTCTAACAAACCAAAATAAGCAGTGAGACCAGTCATACCTAGCACACTTAGATATGCAGTTAATGGTGCTATAGATGGATCTATTTTTTCAACATATGATGCAGAGACTACATTATATCGCTGCCAAGGAAACATCCCGCGAACAAGGTCACCTTTAGAAAACGAGTCTGATTTAGAAGTTACTACTTCGCCGACAATCGTACCATTTATGGGCTTATCTACTTCAAATGGTTTCACATATGATTTTCCAGCACTCATTCGTCCACGCATATAAGGATCAACAGAAAGATAAACAGTTTTGATAAGGACTTCACCATCATTTGGTTCATTAATCGGTATATCTACAATATCAAAATGTTCCTTTGTAGGAGTTCCTTCTGGACGTTTGGCTAATTTTATTTGTTGATTTTGTTCTGACATGAGTCTATTCATCCTTCCTATTTTAATGATTGTACAAAGTATTTACCCATCTTTACATTATTCCAAAACATTTACAAGTATTTCTTTCCCTATCTATATTCGCTATAATAGGAATAAATGCTACATAGAAGGAGTCGAATCAATATGGACGTGGAACAAATTAAAGAAATTATCCCACACCGTTATCCATTTTTATTAGTGGATAAAGTAGTGGAAATACAAGAAGGCGAAAAAGTTACTGCATTAAAAAACGTATCAGTAAATGAACCATTTTTCCAAGGACACTTTCCAGAATATCCGGTGATGCCAGGTGTACTAATTCTGGAAGCACTCGCGCAAACTGGAGCAATTGCTGTTTTGAATATAGAAGAAAATAAAGGAAAAATTGGTTTTCTTGCAGGAGTAGATAAATGCCGCTTTAAACGTCAAGTAAAGCCCGGTGACCAACTAAATTTGCAAGTAGAAATCATACGAATGAAAGGTCCAATTGGGAAAGGAAAAGGAATTGCAACTGTAGATGGTGAAGTTGCATGTGAGGCTGAAATTACCTTTGCTATCAAATAATATTTTCGGATGTTGATACACATCAATAACCAAAAAAGATCTCGATTTTTTTAGAAAATGTATTTTTTTCCTATCTTTGGTTAATATAATCACGAAAGTTGATCATTAAAGGAGGAAAATACCTATGAAGAAATTTCTTATGCAGTTTGGTACAGCAGCTCTAGCATTATCGTTAATTACTGCTTGTGGGAATACAGATAATCAAGAGCCTGCGGATAACCAGGACCCTATTGAAGAAGAAGTACCATCTGATGAAGGCGGTATGAACGAACAAAATGGTGGAGATACCAACGAAAATGGTGGGTTTGAAGATAATCAACCTGAAGATGGCGAAATGCAAGACGAACAAGATCAACAATAAAAAGAGAAGCTTGTAGAGTATGCACTAGAACTCTACAAGCTTCTTTTATTATTGCATCGAAAATTATAAAATTGTGTGGTGGGTGAATAATTAAATAACTGAACCAGTCATCTCCAATGCAAGCGCCCAGCCATTTTGGAGGGTGAGTAATCGCAGCTCCAAACTTCACCCAGCTCCATTACGATAAAGAAGACTTGCCGAATGTAATTTATGAGGCTAGTCGCACTTATACCCAGGGGTGAAAAGAAGACTTGCCGAATGTAATTTATGAGGCTAGTCGCACTTGCAATCTGAGTGAAGGACAACATCGGTTCTCTTCCAGTTCACCTTGTTTTTTCTCAAAGGAAGAGATTAAAATATATCATAAAGTTTTAGTCAAAAGATAATTGATAATTAAAATAGGCGTAAGAAATATACGAAGGATCCTGTGGGAGCAAGGCATAGGTGAACCGCCGCTGGATAAGCGGAGTATATTTATGAAACGATTTTCAAATCAATTCATACGGGATTATCTTTTGAGCAAATATTTTTTGTCCCAACCCTCACTCCTAAAAAAACAGGGGAGCAGTTTGTATATTGCTACACGGACGCTTGCGCCTTTGTTCTAATTGAGACCTCCCAACTCATGCTAGTAAAGGTTATCCATGATATTCATCGCTTTCATCCACATCATCGGAAGTTAATCCAGAAAGTACGTGAACACGAAGAATGTAACCAATCAGTTTATTTTCTTCATTAACGACCGCTAGTGGAAACATCGACTCCAAAGCTTTAGGAATTAAATCATTAATATATTCCTCTTCCTCTACAATCGTAATATCGGTACGAACAATATCTTCTAATGATTTTTGCTCTTTAATTCCTTTGATTGCATCATCGATGGTGACAATACCTTTAATATGTCTGCCTCGTTCAACAACAAACACACTAGAGATTCCATTTTCTTTCATCTCACGGACGGCAACATTTAGTCCGTCTTTCATAGAAACAAGTGCGTTTGGCTTCGTCATGATATGAGAAGCTTGGAACACCTTGGATCGATCGATATCCTTGATAAACTCAGAAATATAATCATTTGCAGGAGTTGCGATAATTTCTTCTGGTGTTCCGACCTGTTCCACATGTCCGTCTTTCATCACAGCTACGCGATCCCCAATTTTGAATGCCTCATTAACATCATGTGTAATGAATATAATCGTTTTTTGCAAGCGTTCTTGGATATCTAGAAGCTCTAATTGCATTTCACGGCGAATAAGTGGATCGAGCGCACTGAATGGTTCGTCCATGAGAAGAATATCAGGGTCATTGGTTAATGCCCGAGCCAGACCGACACGTTGTTGCATTCCACCAGATAATTCATCAGGATATTTATCTTCGTATCCTTTTAATCCAACCGTTTCAATATTTTTTAGTGCAATTTCTCTGCGCTCTTCTTTAGAGAAGTTACGGATTTCCAATCCATATTCGACATTAGCTAAAATGGTACGATGATTAAATAATCCAAAATGCTGGAAGACCATAGCTATTTTTTCTTGGCGAACTTTCTTTAACTGTTCCTTATTATGTTTTGTGATGTCCTCATCGTCAATAAAAATTGAGCCATCCGTTGGTTTATTTAGAAGGTTAAAACAGCGAATTAATGTTGATTTTCCACTTCCCGAAAGCCCCATAATAACAAAGACTTCTCCTTTTTTTATATCAAAAGAAGCATTATATACACCAACTGTATGATTGGTTTTCTTTAGTATTTCTGCCTTTGACATTCCTTCTTTGACCATTGGAATCACTGATTTAGGTTTTGGACCAAATATTTTTGATACATTTTCTACTTTAATATGGGTTGTCATGCTCTATCACCCTGTCTTTGGAATTTTTGTGCAATACCGTTAGTAATACGGTCAATGATAACAGCTAAGAATACAATACTGATTCCTGCTTCGAATCCTAATGCGATATCAATACGGTTAATCGATACAAGTACTTGTTCACCTAAACCAGAAGCACCAACCATTGATGCAATAACAACCATCGATAATGCCATCATTGTTGTTTGGTTCACTCCTGCCATAATTGTAGGAGTTGCTTGTGGTAATTGTACTTTTTTCAATGTTTGCCATTTTGATGAACCAAATGAATGTGCAGACTCGATTATCTCTTTGTCTACTCCACGAATGGCAAGTTCCGTTAAACGAATAACGGGAGGCAATGCATAAATCAGCGTTGCAAAAATGGCAGAAACATTACCTAAGCCAAAGAAGAAAATCGCTGGAATGAGGTAGACAAAACTTGGCATCGTCTGCATTGCATCAAGTACTGGACGGGCTATAGTTGAGAATAGTCTACTAAATGACATTGCTACACCAATTGGTATTCCGATAATTAAACAAATGATTACTGCAGTGAGAATAATCGAGATAGTAATCATCATATCTTCCCATAATCCGAATGTACCGATTATAAAAATAAACGCACCATATAGAATACCGGAAAATGCAGATTTAAAATACCATCCTAGTCCAAAAATAATAATGATGAATAACCACCATGGTAAAAACATTAATCCATCTGTCATAAGATTAATCGAACGAGATGCGATAAAGAAAATAAAATCAAAAAAAGCTTCAAATGTAGTATCAATAAAATTAACAGCTTGATCCACATACTTACCAGCTTCAAACTCTATATCAGGAAATATACCCATAAGCGTCGATACTGCTACAAGCAGTTCTACACCTCTCTTTCATTTTTTAAAATAGGAAGAGCAGCCAACCAAATGGCAAGCTGCTCCATGAATTATTGTAATGATTCTTGTACTGCAGTCGCTACATCTTCAGGAACCCAGCTTGACCAAATATCTTCATGTTCTTTCATCCACCATTCAGCTGCTTCCTCAGGTGATGCACCGTTTTCTTCCATATAATTTAATGCTTCTTCCGTTAGTGCACTGCTTGTTTCATAGTTCTTCAAGAATTCCGTTACTTCCGGAGCTTGTTCAGGGAAATCTTTATGAACAGCTATAACTACATCATTTGGAGGGAATTCTGTGCTTTTATCTTCGTTCCATTGCTCTTCATCATATGGATCTTCTTTTAGTAACGTTAAATCGTATTTTGCAGTAATTGCAGTTGGGGACCAGTAGTAACCAACCCAACCTTCTCCTGCTTCATATGCACTTGCTAAATCTGCAATGATTGCAGCATCGGAACCAGGTCCAAAGTTATTAAATGTCTCTCCCAAACCATATGTTTCAAATTTTTCATTAATCGCTTGTTCTACAGCCCAACCACTCGGAGCGTTGATTAGACGTCCTTTGGAAGGATCCTCCGGGTCTTGGAAAACTTCTGGATATTTCTTTAAATCTTCCACTGTTTCAAGGTCAGGAGCAAGCGGTTCAATTCCTCTATCTGGATCACCTTCGATTACATAAGACGGTACATAAAGTCCTTGTACATTATCATCAAAGTTTACAGAAAGTTGTTCGATATCACCAGATTCAATGGACTCTTCATATAATTCTTTAATATTATCTGTCCAAACTTCTGTATATACATTGATATCTCCATCACGTAAACCTTGCACGGTCGCAGCTGTTGAACCAGATGTAACATCTGTATTGTAGTCATATCCTTCTTCGATAATTCTTTGGGCAATACTGTTATGTACTTTAATACTATCCCAACCTGCATCAGCTAAAACGATCGTATCGATTTCACTTTCACTGTCGCTTGAAGAATCTCCACAGGCAGCAAGTAATAGTACAACAGCAGCCATCAGTAATAAGAGCTTTTTTTTCATTTTTCTATGTCCCCTTTTAATTATTTTTAAGTAAACGTATAAAAATTGGCTAAACATTATGAATAGCCAACTCTAGATCTAACTGACTAATATCCGATGTGACTCTCCTTAGTTCATAACACTATAATGAAAAATTGGTAGCTTCCTAATTAATCTGTCAGTTCTTATGTGTTGATGAAAAGATGAACGGCATTTTTATTAGAAAAGAATGAAATTTGTCAATAGTGAAATAATAAATTGAGAACGTATTCAAGTTACATACGAAATATGTAAGAAGAATCCAATAAGGAAGTTATTCAAACTTTGATCTGAGGGATTTTATACCGCTTGATAACTCATTGCGTTTACATTCATTTATTGTATCGAATTGTTAAAATTGGCTCAAATGGATTAAAACACGATATCTCGTGAAATACATAAGTTATTTCTCCCTAGAGTAATAAGAACCATAAATCCTATATATTTTGAAGCAAATGCTCGGTTATACTCATTAATTGACGAATGTTTTACGTATATTCGTATAATTGAAGAGGTGAAAAAGGTGTTAACTGAAATTTAAAATTAAAAGGTCGTTAATCTGCCGTTGAATTTGCGAGGTCTATCCTTGGTCGGTATACTAAAATAGTATCCAAACTATTAGAATAAACTATTGGGAGAATGGAATCATTTTTTAGATAAAAAAGCGTGAATGGAAAGGAGATTAACATGAGAAAAGCATCACTATTTTTAGGAGCTATCTTTTTAGTATTTATACTTGTAGCATGCTCTGAAGAAGACGAGAGCGATAATCAAGAAGAAGAAGATCGCGTTGTGTCGGTAGAAACAGCCGAGATTGAAGAAGGGAATTTAAGTATTGATCGAACCATTTCTGGTCGTGTAGAGCCTAATAAAACAACACCGATCACGGTAGAACAACCAGGTGAAGTTGAAACGCTAGATGTAGAGAGTGGAGCGAATGTAGAGGAAGACGACAAAATTGCTACCGTTGCAACTCCTGCTGGTACACAAACGATCTATGCTTCATCAGATGGGGAATTAATGCAAGTCCAAGCTGAGGAAGGCGAAATTATAAATCCGGAAGAACCATTTGCCATAATCGCAGATACATCATCTTGGAAATTGCAATTCACTGCAACTGCGAGAATTTTAGAATTAATAAATAAGGATGATACTTTTACAGCAACAATTAATGGAAATGAATTTGAAGCAACTATTACACAAATTGATGCCATGCCAGATGATACTGGGTTATACCCAGTTGTAGCTACAATAGATGATGAAGAAGATCAAGATATACTTACTGGTACAGTGGCGGCTTTAGCCATTCCAGAGACGGTTATTTCTGATTCACTGCTTGTTCCTACTGCCTCAGTAGTAGAAGAAAATAATGAATCCTATGTTTATATCGTAGTAGATAATCAAGTAGAAAGAAAAAAAGTAACCGTGAATGAAATGCAATCTCAAAAAACCGCGGTTGAAGGTGAATTAGAGCCAGGAGATGAAATCGTTACATCTGGTCAATTAACCTTACAGGATGGAGATTCTGTAGAAGTAGTGAAAGGAGAATAGATCTTGAAGCTTGTAAATACATCCGTAAAACGACCAATTGGAGTAATTATGGTTGTTTTAGCAATCATTGCTTTAGGCGTTGTCTCATTGAGAAACCTAGCTGTAGATCTTTTTCCTGAGATTGATTTACCAGTAGCTGTTGTCGCAACGAATTATCAAGATGCTGCTCCTGAAGATGTCGAAAATTTAATTAGTAGGCCAATTGAATCATCTGTAAGTTCCGTGGAGGGAATTGATACTGTACAATCTCAGTCTCAATCAGGATCATCGATGGTAATGATGATGTTTCAAAATGGCACAGATTTAGATCAAGCCTTATTAGATGTTCGAGAGCAAGTGGATCAGGTAAAAGGTATGTTACCTGATCAAGCTGGTGAACCGAATATTCTCCGTTTTAGCCCAGAAGCTATGCCAGTGGTTTATTTAGGTCTAACTGGTGGAGATACAGCCGAATTAACCGAAATCGCCAACGAACAAGTTGTACCTTATTTTGAAAGACAAGAAGGCGTTGCTTCTGTATCGGTTGAAGGAGGATTAGAACGAGAGATTCAAGTTGAACTAGATGAAGCTCGTATGAAGCAGTATGGAATTACTTCCCAATCGGTCATGCAAGCCATCTCAGAGTCCAATAATTCTAGTTCTGTTGGAACGGTAGAACAAGGGACTCAAGATCTGCAATTACGAGTAACAGGACAATTTGAATCGTTAAATGATATTGAAGAAACACGGATTCAAACGGAAGCTGGTAGTGTTATTCAAGTATCGGATGTAGCGACAGTAAATGATGATTTTAAAGATAGAAGTTCCGATACTTTAGTGGATGGAGAACCGGCTATTGTGTTGTCGGTAATGAAACAAACCGATGCAAATACAGTAGAAGTAGCGAGTAATATACAATCTTCCATGGAAGATTTAATGGGGGACCTTCCAGAAGGAGCTAACTTAAAAACAGTAATTGATACCTCTGATTTTATTGAAATGTCGATTGACTCTGTAATAAATAATATCTTAATTGGTGGAGCGATTGCTTTTCTCATTCTTTTATTATTCTTGAAAAGTTTCCGAGCTACAATCGTTATCGGATTATCGATTCCAATTGCGCTTATCTCTACTTTTGCATTAATGTATTTTACTGGTCAAACATTAAATGTTTTAACATTAGGTGGATTAGCACTCGGAATTGGAATGATGGTAGATAGTTCGATCATTATCTTAGAAAATATCTATTCATACAAAAGACGGGGATATAATCTGTTCGATGCTGCAACAAAAGGTGCATCTGAATTAGCACCAGCAGTTATTGCTTCTACAACAACTACTTTAGTTGTCTTTTTACCAATTATATTTGTAGAAGGTTTATCTGCGGACCTATTCGCTCCATTAGCGTTAGCAGTTGCATTCTCATTAATTGCATCACTTGTTGTTGCAATTACATTAGTTCCTATGTTGTCCTCTAAACTTTTATCGAAGGCAATGGAGGACAAAGGTAGAAGGTATTGGTTTGATCGTTTTCTTGATTGGCTGCGAAATCTTTATAGTGGTGGTCTAAGTCGGGCATTGAAATTTAGAAAAACGACAGTACTCTTAGTAATTCTTGCGATAGCAGGGAGTCTTGCTTTAATCCCACGGATGGGTGCTGAATTTATGCCGTCTTCCGATCAAGGACAGGCACAAATCACGGTTGAGACTGCACCAGGTAGTAGTCTAGCTTATACACAAACTATTTCTGATCAAGTAAACGAAATACTAAGTGAGTATAATGAATATATAGAAACAAGCTATGTCACTGTCGGAGCTACAGGTTTTGGATCTGGGAACCAGGCGACGTATACGATTCAGATGATTCCAGCTTCAGAACGTGACCAGACGACGACACAAATTGTTCAAGAAATTGATGAAAAGTTACAGCATATTGCTGGTGCTGAAATTGTAGCAAGTGCAATGGACGGCGGTATGCAAATGGGAGACCCGATTACGATCCAATTAAATGGACAAGAACATGAAGTGTTAACTGATTTATCCGAAGAAGTACTTCAGGAAATCAATCAAATCGATGGAATATTCAATGCTTCTACTGCTGCTTCAGAGGGTATACCACAAATGACAATTACAGTAGATGATGCAGTTGCAAGTAGTTATGGACTTACTTCAGACCAAGTAAGCAGCCAAATCCAAATGAAATTCTCTGGACAAGTGGTAACACAATATCGTGAAGATGGACAAGAAATGGATGTAACCCTAGTATATCCTGAAGAAGTAAAAAGCACCATTAATGATTTACAAGATATGTCTATTCAATCACCAACAGGTGCGGAAGTTCCATTGGATGAATTGGTTGAATTAGAACAAGAACAAGGGCCAGAATCATTATTAAGAGAAAATCAACAACCACAGATGAATGTCACTTCTGATATTGTAGATCGAGATTTAGGAAGTGTTGTAGCTGATGTAGAAGCTACATTAGATGGTATGCATTTTCCAGAAGGATATAGCTATTCAATTGGAGGTCAAGCTGCAGATATGGAAGAAGCATTTGCAGAATTAGCGATTGCATTAGTATTCTCCATATTCCTAGTATATGCAGTCATGGCAATCCAATTTGAAAATCTATTGCAGCCATTTATCATAATGTTTGCTTTACCTACAACTATTATTGGAGTTATTGGCGGACTTTGGATTACAGGATTATCATTAAGCATTCCAGCGTTTATCGGTGTAATTATGCTCGCCGGTATAGTGGTGAATAATTCGATTGTACTTGTCGACTATATAAATATTTTACGCAGACGAGGAACAGATCGCTTAGAATCAATTATCGAAGCAGGTAAAACTCGACTACGTCCAATTCTAATGACGACTTTAACTACTATTTTAGCCATGGTACCTTTAGGCTTAGGAATTGGAGAAGGAGCCGAATTACAACAACCACTCGCAGTTACAATTATATTTGGACTAACAGTATCTAGCTTCTTTACTTTATTCTTTGTCCCTGTTATCTACTTAATATTTGATAATATAACAGCGAAATTTAGAAGAAAAAAGAAAGAAGCATAGAATAAATAAATGAAACCGTATGGGATAAGGATTCGTATATGCAGGTAGGATAAATTCTTACTTACAGCTCGAATGGTACCTTAGCCATACGGTTTTTTGGATTTCAGGGAGTGATATAAGTTGGAAATCAAGTCATAATCTCATTATGCTACTTAGGGCCACTAAATTAAGGTTAAAATAAAAAGGATTTATGTTTCCCATAATCCAGTAATGTAGCGTAAGTTAGTAATATAAACACATTATTTTGATGGATTCATGGTAAATAAAATACTATTTCTTAGATTAAAATTCAGCAAGATTATACATGATTTTTAAATAAACCGGGTATGATATTTTTAAAAGAAATTTTACTGTAGAGGGGGGATCAGATATGTCAATATCTAGAATTATGCAGTGGGTAACAGGGGTGGCAGAAGCTTTATTAGGTATTCCTCTTATCGGTGGCATTTATATTTTTTCTAATGCGTGGACTCCTTTATTCGTCATGCTATTACTTCATATTTTAACGCTTATTTTAGCAAAACGTGATGGACGTTGGATTGCAGGAAGTGTGATTGGTATTATTACAAGTGTTATCGCTTGGATTCCAATAGTTGGAATGGTCATGCATTGGATTTCAGCAATAGCGCTAATCATCTCAGGTTTGCAATCCGATAAAAATGATGATGAAAACATAATATATCAATAATAAAAAAGGTATTGTTTTATAGAAGTAGGTAGAAAACCCACGTAATGTCTATAAATAACAATACCTTTTTTAAACGTGTCGACTTTAAAAATCGCACTTAATTATAGAACGTTTAGATCGGCCACCAGTGAAAACCATCTTTTTTCAATAATTCGTCGGATGCATCTGGCCCCATTGATCCAGAACGATAATTTGGAAATTCTGGTTGATTTTCAGACCAGTTTGCCAAAATTTTATCAACAAATTGCCAAGATAAAGCAACTTCATCCCAATGGGTAAAGTTAGTTGCGTCGCCTAGCATGCTATCATAAATTAATTTTTCATATGCTTCTGGTGTATTGATTCCAGATACGGCATTTTGATGGTATGCTAATTGAATTGGCTCTGCTAGAGCACCTTCACCTGATTTACGTGCATTCAAGCAAAGCGTAATTCCTTCATTTGGTTGAATATTAATAACCAATAAATTGGGGTTCTTTTGATCATCTTTTTTATAGTATAGATTCATTGGAATATCTTTAAACTCAATCACGATTTTCGTTGATTTTTCTGTCATACGCTTTCCTGTACGTATATAGAAAGGAACGCCTGCCCAACGGTAATTGTCGATGAGAAGTTTTCCAGCAACGAATGTTTCTGTTCGAGAATTTTCGAGTTGTTCATCCTCATCTTGATAACCAATAACAGAATTACCTTTAACTGTACCCGCTCCGTATTGACCACGAATAAAATAGTCATCTACTTTGTTTGAATCCATCGTTCTTAAGGCGCGCAATACTTTAATTTTTTCAGAGCGTACTTCTTCGGTAGTTAAACTGATAGGAGGTTCCATCGCAAGTAATGCAACCATTTGAAGCATGTGATTTTGAACCATATCTCGCGTAGCACCAGAAGTATCATAGTAGCGTGCTCGTTCCTCTACTCCAAGCGTTTCACTACTTGTAATTTGGATGTTGGAAATAAATCGATTATTCCATAAATGTTCAAAAATACCATTCGCGAAACGGATAACTTCAATATTTTGTACCATTTCTTTACCAAGATAATGGTCGATACGATAAATTTGATCTTCACGAAATGCTGCTTGCAATTCTTGGTTTAACTTTTTAGCAGAAGGTAAATCATGACCAAATGGCTTTTCGATTACCAGTCTAGTCCAACCATTCGTATTCTTTAATCCATAATCATTAAGTTGATTTGCGATAGCACCAAAGAAATCTGGAGCCATTGCTAAATAAAATAGTCTATTTCCTTCTGTTTTGTATTGACCTTCAAGGTTTTGAATCATCTCATTTAGTCCCTGATACGATTCCTTTTCAGTCACATCAAATGATTTATAATAGAAATGGGAAATAAATTCGGATAAATCCTCATCTGGAGAAAGAGCATCTTGAATGGAAGTTTCCACATTTTCTCTAAGTACTTCATCTGTCCAAGGACGGCGTGCTAAACCAATGACTGCAAAATGCTTATCTAATTTTCCGCTTCGGTACAAACGATAAATGGAGGGGAATAGTTTACGCTTTGCTAAATCTCCAGTTGCTCCGAAGATTACAATAACTGCTCTTGGCTGTATAGTTTGTTCCATCGTTAATTTCCTCAATTCTTTTTCATAATATATTATCATTGTAAGACATTTCACAGTATAATCCAAAAGATAAACACGTACCAACCATATGAACTATAAATATACTAACTTCTTTTCACCGTATGTCATTATGTGCGTTGAATCTGTATGATTTTCTTCAAAATTTGGTTCAACACTTCAGAAAACATTAAACCAATTGCAATTCCTCCTGCTAGTAACATAACTTGGGCAGACAGTTGTACGGCTGTATTATAATCATTTTCTACAAAATGAAGCATCGCATTATAAGCAATTCCTCCGGGAACAAGTGGAATGATACCAGAAACGGTAAAAACAATAATCGGCATTTGGAAAAAGCGGGCGCATAAATGACTTAGAATTGCAACGAGCATCGCTGCAAATGTTGTTGCAGGAACAACGTCCATTCCTTGTTGAACTAAGGAATAGTATAGTATCCAACCAAGCATTCCGATTGTTCCACATTGTATTAATGCACTACGGGGAGCATTAAATAAAACCCCAAATCCTGCCGCAGCTATAAAACTCATAATTAGTTGCGTTATCACCTTTTAGTCTCCTTTTTCATTATGTCTTTTATTCATGGATTCATTCGTTAACTATGATTAGATGGACTTTACAAGAATGCATACATGATAGCTACTCCTGCACCAATCGCAAACGACGTTAAAAGTGCTTCTATTCCTTTTGAAACACCAGAAACGAGATGTCCCGCCATTAAATCACGGATTGCATTTGTAATATGTAGCCCCGGAACAAGTGGCATCACTGCACCGATAATCACACTGTCAATCGTTTCCCCAAGACCAAGCCATAGAAATAAAAATGAAGATAAGCCAATAACAAACCCACCAAAAAACTCAGCAAGAAACCGAATTTCCACGAGCTTTTCAAAAGCTAACATTCCTGCATATCCTATTCCGCCAGCTAAAAGCGCTGGAATAAAATCCTGCCAGGAACCCCCAAACATCATTGTAAACCCACCACTAACAAGCATGGCAGCAATAACTTGAATAGTTGGTGAGAACGTTAACTTATTCTTTTCTATATGTTGAAGCTCATTGTAAGCTTCTTGTTTTGAGATGGTTCCTTCCACAATTTGTCTTGAGACATGATTGACTTCTGCAATTTTATGTAAATCAGTTGATCGACTGGTAATACGTAAAAAATTAGTTGTCGTTGCTAAATCAATCGAAAAATTAATTCCTGTCGGGGTAGCATAACTTTGTGGATTGGTGATGCCATATGCTCGAGCAATTCGATTCATTGTATCTTCTACACGATGCGTTTCCGCACCACTAATCAGCATTATTTTTCCAGCAATCAGGCATATTTTTTCTACAGTAATTAATTCGTCTTTCATTCATCATCACTCACTTCGATGTCTAAAGATTGTATGTCATTTGCTAAAACCTAATAATCATACCTATTATATGCAAGCTTTGATTATATGAAAAGCAATACCGGTTATTCTTAGAAAAAGTGAAAATTGTTTAGATACGTGGATTATTTCTGGGAGGAATGTAGATGTTGTAATTCCAGTGGGCGTTATGACTAGCCCACTGGAATTTAATCGTAAGGGTATATGTACTCGTTCATCTAATGTTTAGCTAGTAATCATAATCATAAAAACCAAGCTAATAATAGGGACAGCATTGGCAAGAGCGATAGCAATGAACGATATACCCCTAGCAGCATTTAAGGTGTGTTCCTCAATTTGTTTTGATTGGCGTAAATGTTTTACTTGAGAAATTTGTGAAAAGACAATAAAAGCATTAAAAATAAAAAGACCAATAACAATTGCTAATGGAATATAAATATCTTCCATGGTAAAAGATTGTCCCTCAGCAAGCACAAAACCAATAATAATAAGAATAATTGGTAAAGCTTCGATAATAGCCACTTGTAAAAAGAATTTGCTTTGTATCTTTGCGGTATCACCTTCTCCTTCTAAAATGGCATTATGGGCTTTTTTGTATGCACTGATAATCCCTATTACAGCGATAACAGCAGCTACTACAAATAAATAAGGTATCATGGTTAATCCTCCTTTCTTTTCAAACAATTCGAAATTCCGTTTAATCTTAGCATATTACTCCAGAGGATGCATGAAATATTCGGAGAAAAGTTTGCTAAACCTATTGTATGTTCGATATAATTTAAGACAATTATAGACAAAATATAGGAAAAATGTAGAAATTAACAACTTAGATCAACATCAAGATAAAAATAGGAGAATATTATGTTTAACTATGTAGATTTATTCATTGCTTTTACTATTTCATTGATAGCGACACTACTCGTCACGTACCCTGTTCGTAGATTTGCGATTAAAATTGGTGTGATGGATGCACCAAGTAGTCGTAAAATACATAAAGAAATAACCCCACGACTAGGGGGATTAGCCATATTTATTGGTGCTTTTGTGGGAATGATTTATCTTCAACCGTATCATATTTATATGGATGAAATTCTAATTGGCTCATTAATCATTCTGTTAACAGGGGCATTGGATGATAAATATACACTTAAACCATATATGAAATTAACCGGTCAAATTGTTGCAGCTGGCCTGTTAATTTACGCTGGATTAATTATTGAAAGAGTAACAATCCCATTTATAGGGATGATTGAGTTAGGTTACTTAGGACCGGTTCTTACATTCTTTTGGATTATTGGAATTACAAACGCGATTAACCTTATAGATGGCCTAGATGGTCTGGCTACAGGTGTTACAACTATTGCAATGACAAGTATATTTGCAATGGCATTAGTTGATATGCAAGTCATAGTTGCTTATCTCTGTGTCACGTTTATAGGTGCAAATATCGGTTTTCTCTATCATAATTTTTACCCTGCTAAAATTTATATGGGGGACACAGGTTCAAATTTACTCGGTTATATTATGGCTGTAATATCTATATTAGGTTTATTTAAAAATATCACATTCTTTAGCTTTATTATTCCTATCGTTATTTTGGCGGTACCGATTTTTGATACAGTAGTTGCGATTATCCGTAGACTTTATAATAAAGAAAGTATTATGGCTGCCGACCGTAGACATATTCATTATCAATTGATTGATGCAGGATATAGTCATCGGAAAACAGTTATTATTATTTACATATTTAGTACATTATTTGGCTTCATTGGCATTTTATTTTCAGAAGCAAGTGCCATCCTTTCTCTAGTTTGCACTGTGATTTTGCTCGTATTACTTCACATCTTTGCAGAATTAGCAGGATTAGTACTAGGAGGAAAACGTCCAGTAGTAACAGCGTTAAGAAGATTGAAGCAAAAGATAATTGGGTTGTTTAGAAGACGCTCACAATAACTAGCTAGAGATATTGTTCTAATTTATTGTTAGGGATGAATGCCTAAAATAGTGAGTGAAGAGAGATCTGGTAACTCATTCAATTATCTTTTCCATACGTTCTATAAGTATTAGTAGCAAAATTTAAATAATGGTAAACGTTCTTCCTATATGGTAAGGTATTTTTTGTATTTTTTGTAACTTATGCTCTTATATGGGAAAAGTAAATAAAGCATAAATTATAAAATGACAAAATAGAAGGAGTATCATTTATATGGAAAAACGTACTACCTTAAAGAAAACGCTAAAGCCACATTGGGTTTGGGCAATTGCGTTAGGTTCCTCTATTGGCTGGGGAGCTTTTGTACAACCCGCTGCTTGGATGGGGACTGCTGGGCCATTGGGGGCAATGATTGGATTTGCTATTGGTGGTCTACTTATGATGCTGATTGCAGTCAGTTACGGATTTCTTATTCGAAGCTTTCCAGTATCAGGCGGTGAATTTGCTTACGCATTTATTAGCTTAGGAAGAACCCATGCCTTTATTAGTGGTTGGTTTCTTACGTTAGGTTACATTTGTATTGTTGCATTAAACGCGTCCGCACTCGCACTAATGTTTAAGTTCGTCTTTCCATCGGTATTAGAAAATTTCTATATGTATCAGATTGCTGATTGGGATGTATATGGTATGGAAATCATAATCGCAACGATCGCACTTATCATTTTTGGGTATTTAAATATACGAGGTGGAGGATTTACAGGCAGCGCACAATTTATTTTTTGTATCATTATGGTTGGGGGAGTATTGCTATTAACAACTTTAGTAGGAATTAATCCATCTGCTGGTATCAGTAATATAGCACCATTATTCCCATCAGACAAAACAGCTATAGCAGCGATTTTATCGATAGTAGCGATTGCGCCTTGGGCTTTTGTTGGTTTTGACAATATTCCACAAGCTGCCGAAGAATTTAATTTTTCTTCAAAAAAAGCATTTCGATTAATTATTTTAGCAATTTTATTTGCAACCATACTTTATTGTCTCATGATTTTCACAACGGCTATGACACAACCCTGGGAAGGATTAGTTGCAGCTGGACATAATTGGGGAACTGCCGAAGCAATACAAAATGTACTAGGTACAGTAGGAGTCGTTATATTAGTTGTCGCACTATTAATGGGAATCTTCACAGGACTGAATGGTTTTATTATTTCTACAAGTCGTTTACTATTTGCGATGTCACGTGCAAAGTTCATCCCCAAACCATTTTCGAAACTTGGTAAACATGAAACACCATATATCAGCATTATTTTTACTGTCATTGTCGCAATGGTGGCACCATGGTTTGGTAGACAAGCATTAACTTGGGTGGTAGATATGTCATCGATTGGAGTAACAATCGCATATTTTTACACTTGTTACACAGCATTTTCATTATTTAAGTGGAATAAAAACAATGGATTTAATGCGAACAAACATGTCGTATCACCGGGTAAGAAAATATTTGCTTTACTAGGGATGGTTGCTAGTATTGCCTTCCTCGGTTTATTGCTGATCCCTGGATCGCCCGCATTTCTTGGTGTAGAATCACGTATTGCATTAATCGTATGGGTTGTGCTAGGAATCCTTTTCTACATCATGAAATACAAAGATTATAAAAATCTCGACAAAGAAGAGATGAATTATCTTATTTTAGGATCTAAAGAAATTAAAGTGAAGAAAGATTAATAGGATTAGACTAGCTATTGATATAAATAGCTAGTCTATTTTTCCCTTATAGTAATTCTATCGTCTGAAAATTTCAACAAAAAGTACCATGACTTTGTCCCCTGTTACCTATAAAATAATTGATATATGATTAATATATCTGAATATTAAGTCTCTGAAATTTCGTGAAATAGAGGCAAATGTCTCAGATATACTACATTTTTGGTAGAGGGGGAGAAGCATGCGGAAAAAAGTCGGGATATTATTTTTAGCATTTCTACTTATTTTTTCCAATTTTGCTATGTCGAGCGCAGCGGCAATTCAATCGCTGTCAGGACAAAATTTAACAAAAGGAAATCTTTCGGATGAACTGACAGGCACAGAAGATCCGGAACAAGAAGTACGTGTGGTTGTGGAAATGGAGAAAGAGGCTCCTATTGAAATCGCCACAAAACGTGGAATGACGTACAAAACACTCGAAGAAACAGAGAAGCAACAATTAGAAAAGAATGTGAAGGCACAACAACAAGAAGTAAAAAAAGAAATGGAAGCGAAAAAACTAGACGCTAAAGTTTTACAAGAATTTACTACAGTAGTCAACGGCTTTAGTGTGGAAGTAAAACAAAAGGACATTGAACAAATTGAAGAACTCAAAGGCGTAAAAACAGTACATATCGTCAATGAGTATGAGCGTCCAGAAGTAGAACCAGATATGAAATATAGTAAAGAGTTAGTAGAAGCGCAGCAGGCATGGCGCGACTATGGTTATAAAGGGGAAGGGTTTGTAGTTGGGATTATTGATACAGGCATTGACCCTACCCATCAAGATATGATTCTAAGCGAAGGTAACGAAGCTGCACTATCAGAAGAATTTGTTAACCAACAAATTAATGAAGAAGATTTGCCAGGACAATTCTATACGGAAAAAGTTCCTTATGGTTACAACTATATGGATGAAAATGATGAAATTCGTGAAAACCATGCAGGAGCGAACTATCATGGAATGCACGTAGGTGGAACTGTTGGTGCGAATGGTGATGAAGAAAATGGAGGAATAAAAGGAATTGCTCCAGAAGCGCAATTACTTGCACTTAAAGTATTTGGTAACGATCCAGAAATGCAATCGACCTATGGAGATATTTACATTAAAGCAATTGATGATGCAATTAAATTAGGTGCAGATGCATTAAATATGAGTCTCGGATCACCAGCTGGATTTGTAAATGCTGACTCACCGGAACAAATCGCGGTTGCTCGTGCTGTGGATAATGGTATATTGATGTCGATTTCAGCTGGAAACTCTGCGCTATTCGCGGACGGATACTTCCATCCATACACGTCGAATCCTGATTATGGTGTAAGTGGATCCCCAGGTGTATCCTATGAATCTCTGCAAGTAGCATCCTTTGAAAATACGTATATGGAAGTAGATGGACTAGATTACGAGATTGATGGAGAACCTGGTATGTCTGGTTTCTTATCAGCAGGTAATGTCCATCCAAATGATGTAGATGAGAAGACATTTGACTTAGTCGATGCTGGGTTGGGACTTCCAGAGGATTTTGAAGGTGTTGATGTCGAAGGTAAATATGCGCTTATCCAGCGTGGAGAAAATGCATTTACCGAAAAAGCAATAAATGCTCAACAAGCAGGTGCAGTTGGTGTAATTATTTACAATAACACCGATGGAATTGTAAATATGGCGACAGAACCTGCGATTACAATTCCTCAACTATTTATGTTGAAATCAGATGGAGATCGTTTAGCTCAAGCATTGCAAGATGAACAAGAAGTATCGATTACATTTAATGGTGAAACTACACAAATGGAAAACCCAAGTGCAGGCAAAATGAGTGACTTTACGTCTTGGGGATTAACACCTAACCTTGATTTCAAACCAGAAATTACGGCACCAGGTGGACAAATTCTTTCCACATTAAATGATAATGAATACGGATTAATGAGTGGTACTTCCATGGCTGCGCCTCATGTTGCGGGTGGAGGAGCATTAGTATTACAACGTGTGGATGAAGAGTTTGGCTATGAAAATGCAGATCGCGTCCACCAAGCAAAAAATATTATGATGAATACATCTGAAAAAGTAGAATTTGAAGGGGAGTATGTATCTCCACGTCGTCAAGGTGCTGGTATGATGCAACTTCACGCAGCACTTTCTACTCCAGTAATCGTAACGGAATCAGAAACAGATGAAGCCAAAGTAGCTTTAAAAGAAATTACAGAAAATGAAATTAGTTTTGAATTAACTGCAGAAAACGTAACAGATGAAGCAGTAAGCTATGACGTAGATGCAAATGTACAAACAGATACTCCAGTTGATGGTGGAGGAGTACTAGTCAATGCACCTAATCTTTTCCCTGCTACCGATTTAGGGGAACTAGCGACTATTAATGGGGAAGCAACGGGTACAATTGAAATTCCTGCAAATGAAGAAGAAACATTTACAGTAACAATCGATTTAAGCTCAGTGGACGCAGATTTAAATGAAATCTATACAAATGGATATTGGTTAGAAGGGTTTGTCACGTTAACAGACCCAACAGATACTAATCCAGAGTTATCAGTACCATATGTGGGCTTTAAAGGGGAATGGGACCAAGCTCCAATTTTTGATACGCCAGTATGGGAAGATGATACTTTCTATGAAATGACTGGAGTACTAACAGATCTTGGTGGAGGAAGTTATGGATTCCTAGGTGAAGACCTAGCAACGGGAGAAATTGATCCAGAGAAGATTGCTTTTTCTCCAAATGGTGATGGCACAAAAGATAATGCGTTAATGGTATTATCATTTCTAAGAAACTCGAAAGATGCCAAATTTACCGTTCGTGATGAAGATGGAAAAGTAGTTCGTACTATCCGAATGGAAAGAGAACTTCGTAAAAATTACTACGATGGTGGAAGAGCACCATACTATTCTTTATCATCTGCAAGAGCATGGGATGGTAAGGTGAATGGAAAACTAGCAGAAGAAGGGCAATACTATCTATCTGTTGATGCAGCAATAGACTACGAAGATGCAGAACGTCAAACACTAGATTTACCAGTAATTCTAGATTTAACAGAGCCTGAATTAGCGGCTACAATAAATCCAAAAGACAATGTTATTACGGTAGATGTATCGGATGAACTAAGCGGAGTAGCTTCATGGGATGTTCTTGTTGACGGTGAGTCCGTATTAGAATCTCCATATGTAAATGGAGAAACAGAACATACATTAAGTGAAGAACTGGGGGAAGAGCAAACCGTAACAATTGTTGCGACAGACTATGCTGGTAATACAGCAGAAGAGGAGCCAGAGGAAATCGTGCCAGATACAACGGTACCTGATCTTCGTCTTCAAACACCAGAGTTTCTAGGTGTAGAAGGATCTCGTGATGTCGAATTCACCGGCTATGTAACAGATGAATCTGGTGTTGCTCAAGTAACTATTGATGGAGAAGAAGTTGAATTAGAATATAACGAAGAAGAAGATCGTTATTACTTCTCTAAAGTAATTAAAAAAGATAAAGATGGATACTATACAAGTAAAATTACAGCAGTCGATAATGCAGGTAATGATACAGAAATTGCACGCCGTTATTTCGTAGATTCTGAAGCTGCACAAATAAGCGTAAAAGCTCCTGAAAAAACGAAAAAAGATACGGTTACAGTTAAAGCACATGTGAAAGATAACTTTGATCAAATCGATCTATTTGTTAATGGAAATCATGTGTATATGAATGAACTATCCGAACCGTACGGAAAGAAGAAATTCAATGAAAAAATTGAAGTAGATCTCGATTTAGAAGAAGGCGAAAATGTCTTTGAATTCAAAGTTGTGGATCTAGCAGGCAATGAAACTGTAGAAGAAATCGTTATTGAAAAGAAACCAGGAAAAGGTGATGGTGGCGGAGATAACGATGATGGTAAAGGAAACGGCTGGATTGGCAAAATCATCGGTGGTATTAAAAATATAATCAGTATTATCTGGAGCTTATTCGGATAAGTAAAATAAACAAGAGCATCTGCGATATATTGTGGGTGCTCTTGTTGTATTAAAAAAAGTCCTCAATCAAATGTTTGATTGAGGACTTTTTTATGCTATCTATAAACTCCAATAACTATAACCAGCTTGATAAAAATCGTTTTTATCAAGTGACCCTTTAATATCAATAAATACTTTTTTATTATCTTGTCTATACATCGTATTGATTTTATTTACATTTAGTTCCTTATATTGTTGATGCGGTACAGCTAATACAACAGCATCGAGGTCACGTAGATCTTCTTTTTCAGCTAATTCAATTCCAAATACTTTTTTTACTTCCTGACCTTGGGCAACTGGGTCATGAACAATTACATCTACACCATATTCCTCTAATTCGGTTACAATATCATTCACTTTCGTATTTCTTACATCTCCAACATTTTCTTTAAATGTTAGACCTAAAATAGCTACTCTTGCACCATCAATCTCGATTTTAGATTTAATCATTTTTTTGATAATGTTACCTGCAATATATTTACCCATATCATCATTAATTTTTCTGCCAGATAGAATTATTTGGGAATGATAGCCTAATTGTTCGGCTTTATATGTGAAGTAATAAGGATCCACTCCTATACAATGACCACCAACTAATCCAGGTGTAAAATTCAGGAAATTCCACTTAGTTCCTGCTGCTTCTAATACTGCTTTCGTATCAATATCCATTTTATTGAAAACCATGGATAATTCATTCATAAAAGCGATATTAATATCACGTTGAGAGTTTTCTATCACTTTTGCAGCTTCTGCTACTTTAATTGATTCGGCTTCAAACACACCCGCTTCAATGATGGATCCGTATAATGATGATATCTCTTTTAACGCATCTTCATCAGAACCAGAAACTATTTTTGTTATATTCACTAATGTATTCACTTTGTCACCAGGATTAATTCTCTCAGGTGAATACCCTACTTTAAAGTCTTTTCCAAACGTTAAACCTGATTTTTCTTCTAAAATTGGAATGCAAATTTCTTCTGTTGTACCTGGATATACAGTAGATTCATACACAACAATCGATCCGCTTGATATATTTCTTCCTACTGATTCACTAGCCCCAATCACTGGCTTGAGATTTGGAGTTTTATCCGTATTTATAGGTGTTGGGACAGCTACGATGTGGAATTTACATTCTTTTAATCGAGTTTCGTCATTAGTAAATTCTAGTGTTGTTTGTTTAAGAGCCTCATTACCTACCTCAGAAGTCACGTCAATACCACTTAAATATTGCGCTAGTTTTTCTTTGTTTAAATCAAAACCAATAACATCATATTTTTTTGCAAGTTCTACAGCAAGTGGTAAACCTACATAGCCTAAACCGATTACCGCAATCTTTTCAGTTTTATTTTGAATCTTCTCAAATAAACTCATTATCTTATGCCTACCTTTTTGTAGAGATTAAAGTTAAATATCTTTGCTCAATATTATACAATTATATAGTATTCTTGTATAGTTATACATGAAATGAATGAGTTGTACCATTAAGTTTATAATACTATTATGGTAAACAGAAGAGGAGTGCCTGAAAATGAGTGTAAAAAAAGCAATAATTCCGGCAGCTGGATTAGGAACTAGATTCTTACCTGCTACAAAAGCACAACCTAAGGAAATGTTGCCGATAGTAGATAAACCCACGATTCAATATATAGTAGAAGAAGCTGTACAGTCTGGAATCGAGGATATAATAATCATTTCTGGTCGAGGAAAAAGAGCGATAGAAGATCATTTTGATAAATCCTATGAATTAGAAGAAAAGTTAATAGAAAAAGAAGACTATGATATGTTGCAAGCTGTTCAACAGATTTCCGGGTTGGCAAATATTCATTACATTCGACAAAAGGAGCCTAAAGGTTTGGGGCATGCAATTCATTGTGCACATACATTCATCGGTAATGAGCCCTTTGCTGTTTTATTAGGTGACGATATTGTTGTTTCAGAGGAACCATGTTTAAAACAATTAATTAATGTCTTTGAAGAAAATCATCAAAAATCAGTAATTGGAGTACATGATGTTCCTTGGAAAGATGTATCAAAATACGGAATTGTAAAACCAAGCAAAGGTATGGATAGCTCTTCAGCAGTACAGTATATTGAGGATTTGATAGAGAAGCCAGGAGTTGATCAGTCTCCATCTAACTTAGCTATTATGGGAAGATATATTTTAACACCTGAAGTGTTCCCTATTTTAGAACAGCTTTCCCCGGGTAAAGATAATGAGATTCAATTAACAGACGCTTTAATCGAATTAAAAAAAGTAGAAGAAATGATTGCCTATAATTTCCAAGGAAAGCGCTATGACGTTGGGAATAAACTAGGTTTTATAGAGGCGACGATTGATTTTGCTTTGAATAGAAAAGACATGCATCAAGATGTAAAGCAACTTTTAAAGAAAACATTAGATTCAATGGAGTAGAACAAGGAGAGGTTACAATGGAAGTAGCGGTTATTGGTACAGGATATGTAGGGTTAGTTACAGGTGCTTGCTTGGCTGAGAAGGGTCATCGAGTTCATTGTATTGACATTGATGAATCAAGAGTTCAGCAACTTAACAATGCAATTAGTCCTATATATGAAGAAGGTATCGAGGAACTGTTAAAAAACGGAATAAAAAGAGATAATCTGTTTTTCACAACAGATTATGAAGAAGGGTTACATCAGAAAGACATTGTGTTTCTAGCTGTAGGTACCCCTGAATCAGAGGATGGTTCAGCTGATTTATCTTATTTATATAAAGCTAGTGAAACAATGGCGCATTATATTAATCGAGATATTACTGTAGTAATAAAAAGTACAGTACCTGTAGGGACTGGTGAACAAATTGATGAGAAATTAAATTCAATAGTAAAACCAGGTGTTAATATAAGAATGGCTTCAAACCCAGAATTTTTAAGGCAAGGTACTGCAGTATACGATACATTCCATGCAGATAGAATTATTGTCGGAGCAAATCATCCAGAAGCTAAAAAACAGTTAGAAGAATTATATCATTCTTTTCATCTTCCCATTGTAGTAACGGATATAAAAAGTGCAGAGATGATTAAATATACAGCTAACTCTTTTTTAGCAATGAAAATCAGTTTTATTAATGAAATAGCTAATCTATCTGAAAAGTTAGGTGCTAATATAGAATCCGTAACAGAAGGGATTGGGATGGATAAACGTATTGGTTCTTCATTTTTAAACGCTGGCATTGGGTTTGGTGGATCTTGCTTTCCGAAAGATACGAAAGCAATGGTTCATATTGCTGAATCAGTGGAAATGCCACTTTCTCTTATTGAAGAGGTAATTAAAGTAAACGAAAAGCAACGAGAAGTTCTCGTTGATAAAGTTAGAAGTCGTTTTAAATCTTTAGAAGGATTAGAAGTAGCAGTACTTGGGCTGTCATTTAAGCCAAATACCGATGATATGAGAGAAGCAGCCTCTATATCTATAATACGTAAATTGGTGCAAGAAGGCGTAAAAGTGACAGCTTTTGACCCTGTGGCTATGGAACGAGCAAAGCAAGTACTACCAGAACAGGTGAATTATACTGATAGTTTAGAGGAAGCAATTAAAGAAAAAGATGCAACATTGATTGTTACGGAATGGAATCAAATTAAAGATTTCCCACTTGAAAAATATGTTGAATTAATGGCTACTCCTATTATTATGGATGGAAGAAATTGCTTTGAGATGAAAGAAGTTCAAAAATACGAAATAGAATACCATTCAATTGGTAGAAAAACAATTAATAACTTATCATAATGGACAGAAATAGAGGCCTATTTAAAAACTTTACTTTATGAAAATCGCTGTAAAAGTATACTGATTATCAACTATCGGCTAGAGGGCCTCTATTTACTTAATATGTATTTGGAGTCCCTCTTTAGCCACCATTCTACAAGGGTCTACATAAAAAAAACAACAATTCTGTATCACAAATCCGCAATTATATACTAGTGTATTATTAAATTATCCCCATTCAATCATTATTAATCTCCATCATCTATATATTAGCCAAATCCATTATGAAGTAATATTCCCACTGAATGAAGCTTTCTTTAATGAGACATATTTGTAATGTTATCGACAATTTATTTATTATGGCCCCTATGGTATAATTCGTTCAGTGTAAACGCAATTTACTTAAAAGGAATGAAGTATGGTGCATAGAAAAAAAGTGGTCTTTTTTATTTATCAAATGGGCTCTGGCGGGGCTGCAAGAACCATGCTTAATATATTAAATAATATAGATTTGGAAGCGTTCGAACCGGTTCTAGTGACTTGCAATTACAATGGTGATTATGAAAAATATTTAAATGAAGAAATTAAGTTTATCAAACTACCAACAAAGCGTTTAAGGTCAGCGATTTTACCTTTATCAAAAATTATAAGAGATGAAAAAGCAGATATTGTTTTTAGTACTATCCCTAATTATAATATTGTTGCTATTCTTGCAAGATTACTCTCTTTCACTAAAGCAAAAAACATCGTCCGAGAAGCAGCATTTTTAGGTGGAAGTAAGAAAATGGAAGTAAAATTGAAAATATATGGATTATTTTATCTGTTTGCCAAAAAAGTAGTTGCTCTATCGAATGGAGTTAAGGAGAACATTATTGAACAATATAAGGTACCTTCAAATAAAGTGTGTGTAATCTATAATCCAGTTGATATAGAGGGAATCGAGCTACAGACTAACATTAATCTTCTGTCAAAAGAACATCAAAGTATTTTTTTGGGGGAGAATAAAGTTGTTATTACAGCTGGGCGGTTTGTAGATGATAAAGATCATATAACTTTAATTTATGCTTTTCAAAAACTCCAAGAAAAAGTTAAAGCTAACTTGGTTATCCTTGGTGAAGGTGAATTGGAAGAAAAGCTAACTTCTTTAGTCAAGCAACTAAAAATAGAGGATAAGGTATACTTTATCGGATTCCAAGAGAACCCATATGTTTATTTCCATCATTCAGATGTATTTGCACTAACTTCTAAGAGAGAAGGCTTTGGACATGTGTTAACAGAAGCATTAGCTACCGGCGTTCCAGTAGTATCTACGAGAGCTAAACCAGGTGCAGAAGAAGTATTAGATAGCGGGAAATATGGACTACTAATAGAGGTAGGAGATATCGATGCGCTAACCTCAAATTTAGAGAAGGTCCTTCAGTGGGACGAGCATCAGAAGAAAGAAGTAACAGAATTAGGTTTAAAGAGAGTAAAAGAATTTCAGGCTAGTAAAATTGTAAAACAATATGAACAATTGTTTAAAGAAACTATAGATGATTAGTATTAGGAGTTGAAAAGAAGTAATGACTACTTCAAATCGTGTCGTTCAGCTAACAACAGTACATCATCCTTATGATCCGAGGATTTATCATAAAGAATGTAAATCTTTACAAAAAGCAGGTTTTGAAGTGTTTTTACTTGCGAAGGAAGACAAAAATAGCGAACGTAAGGAAGAACCTATAAAGCATATAAAGCTCAAGAGTTATACAAGCAGACTGAAAAGAATGACTATCGGCGCGTTAGCTGCGTATAAGCAAGCAAAAAAATTAAATGCTGATGTTTATCATTTTCACGATCCGGAATTGCTTCCAATTGGTTGGTTATTAAAAAACAAAAATAATCATGTGATATATGATATTCATGAAGACTATATAACAAGTATTATGCAGAAAGATTATGTGTCTCGACCAATTCGAAAATTAATCGCATTTACGTATAAAACAATGGAAAGATTCTTTTCAAAAAATATGGAGCTTTGTCTGGCTGAAAAATATTACCAAGATATTTATCCGACAGGGAAATGTATTTTAAACTATCCAACGATAAACCAGAAGTTTAGCGAGCACAAACGAACTGGTACATCAGAAAACAAATTACTATATACAGGAAATGTAACCTTAGATAGAGGTGCTTTAATACATGCTAGAATTCCTGTTATTGATGAGCGTATGGAAGTTTATTATGTAGGAAAATGTCCGAGTACATTAGCTGAGCAAATTTATAACAAAGCTGCTACCAAAAAAGATAATATTCAAATTGAAGGTATAGATCAGTTTGTAGAAAAAGAAGATATTGAAGAAAGATACTTACAATATAATTGGTTAGCTGGAATCGCTCTTTTTCCACCTACTGAACACTATATGAAAAAAGAATTGACCAAGTTCTTTGAATATATGAATGCCGGCATACCAGTTATATGTTCGAACTTCCCGGTATGGGAAAATTTCATAAATAAACATCAATGTGGAATTACTGTGGATCCATACAATGATCAGGAAATAAAAGATGCTATTTCTTATTTAGTAGAGAATCCGGATAAAGCTCAAGAAATGGGTGCAAATGGAAAGAAAGCAGTTCAACATGAGTTGAACTGGGAAGTAGAAGAAAATAAATTAATTACATGGTATTCGGATTTAATACGGTTCAACCAAGGTGAAAGAGATGGTGATGGCAATGGTATCTAATACACCATTGGTTTCTGTAATCACACCAACATTTAATTCAAGTGAATTTATTGCAGAGACAATTCAATCCGTAGTGGCTCAAACATATACGAACTGGGAAATGATTATTGTCGATGACTGTTCTACGGATAACACAGTTGAAAAAGTAAAAGAATACCAAGACAAAGACAATCGTATTCATTTATATGAATTAAAACAAAATAGTGGTTCAGCAATTGCTAGGAATACCGCAATGGACCATGCGGAAGGCAGATATATTGCGTTTTTAGACAGTGATGATTTATGGCTACCAGAAAAATTGGCTAAACAACTATCCTTTATGAAAGAAAAAGATATCGCTTTTTCATTTACAAAGTATACTCGTATTCTTGAAGATGGTACGAAAACAAATGCAGTAAGTACTACTCCAGAATCTGTAAACTATGATGATTTAATGAAAAGGTGTGTAATTGGCTGCCTCACTGTTATGCTTGACCGTGATAAAATAGGAGAGATGCGTATGGTAAATATACGCACTAGGCAGGATTATGCTTTTTGGCTTCAAATTACAAAAAAAGGTTATTTAGCGTATGGGCTACCAGAGATACTCTCGGAGTATCGCTTAGTTGATAATTCAATTTCAAGTAATAAATGGAAAGCAGCGAAAAGAAACTGGTATGTTTTTCGTAAAATTGAGAACCAAAGTTTAATTAAAAGTATATATTACTTCACTCATTATGTTATTCGTTCCTTAATGGATTTATGGAGATGGAAAACAAAGCGTTAAGGTATTAATTTGTAAAAGATATTTTATCTTTTTACAGTTTAGTTTTATAATATAAAGGTTAGGAATTATTTCTTAACAAGTTATTAACAGCTTATGACAAATTTTTGTTTAAGTTTAGTAGGCGGTGTCATTGTTAAAATGAAAAGTTATATTCATGAAATGTTACGAAGAAAAGATTTATTATACTACTTAGTAAAATCTGGGTTAAAAGCAGAGCACAGAAATAGTTATTTAGGATATTTTTGGTGGTTATTAGATCCGCTATTAAACGTAATGGTGTATTACTTCTTAGTAATTATCATATTAGGAAGAGGAGACGATCATCCGAATTATCCTTTATTCCTTGTTGTTGGTTTAGTTGCTTGGCGTTGGGTATCTACAAGTATAAATTCTTCTTCTAAATCTATTTTAAGATATAGTTCAATTATAAATCAGGTATCCTTACCGAAGGCCTTGTTCCCAATATCATTTACCTTAACGCAGTTGTTTAATTTTGCATTCGGACTTGTTGTAATTGCGATTTTTTTAGCTGTTTATGGAATTATGCCTGATTGGCATATTGTTTACTTACCAATGATTATATTAATTCAGTTAGTGTTTCAATTAATGTTGGGTCTGATTTTAGGTTATATCACAATATTTGTTAGAGACTTAGAAAATGTACTTACTTATGTTACTCGAGTATTTTTCTATGCGTCACCGATTATTTGGGTAGGAGGACGTCTGCCGGAAGAGTATAGCTTTTTTGTAGATTATAACCCAATTGCAATTTTAGTAACATCTTATCGAGATGTTTTAATTGACCATCAAGTACCAAATTTAATTGGACTCGCAATTATATTCGCTCTCAGTGTGATTTTAGGAGTTGTAATGATTAGACACTATAGTAAAAATGAACATAAAATTATTAAGGCTTTATAAAAAGAGGGTTTATTATGGAAGAACATAATGACAAGAACAATAAACATCATAATACAGTGATTACATCTAAAAATATTGGTGTATCATTTGATAATGGTAATCAAAAGGATGATATTAAATCCCTTGTCTTTAATATGTTTAAACGAAAAGAAGCAAAAAATAAGAAAGAGAAAGTCTGGCCATTAAAAGATATCAATTTTACTGGTAGCCAAGGAGAAATCCTTGGGATTATTGGCTCTAATGGAGCAGGAAAAACAACATTAAGTAAAATTATCGCTGGGATCCTGCAGCAGGACAAAGGAACAATGGACGTGGACGGGAATGTAACTGCATTGTTTTCCTTTGGTATGGGCTTTAACAAAGAACTCACTGGAAGAGAAAATGTTTACTTAAATGGAATGATGTTAGGGATAAATAAAGAATTAATTTCCAAATATATCGATGCTATTCATGAATTCTCAGAAATTGGACAGTTCTTTGAACAACCAATGAAATATTATTCCAGTGGTATGAAAGCAAGATTAGGTTTTAGCGTTGCTTCTCATTTACACCCAGAGATTCTTATTCTAGACGAGGCGTTAAATACTGGGGATGCGAAATTCGGTAAAAAAGCTGCAGAGAAACTTAAAGAATTAGTTGCGAATGCTAAAATGGTTATTATCGTTACCCATAGCTTACGATATGCACAAAGAAATTGTGATAGGTTAATGTGGCTTGACAATGGTGAAGTAAGAGAAATTGGAGATCCAAAAACAATAATAGAAAATTATAAAAAAACGGTGCCTACTCCTCCTAAACGCAAAAGAAGTTTGCAACTTACGAAAACGGAAACGACAATAGGTTCCAAAGAGGTTGTTAGAGCAGAGAATGTTGGTGTTTCCTTTAATTTGAACAATAATAAGGAAGAATACTGGGCACTTAGAAATGTGGACTTTAAAATTAATGAAGGTGAAGTTGTTGGTATTATCGGACATAATGGAGCGGGAAAAAGTACATTATGTAAAGTATTGACTAACATTTTACGTCCTGATGAAGGAAACATTAAGGTAACAGGGAAAACTTCTTCATTATTAGGATATGGTACAGGGTTTAATGCTCAATTAACTGGGACAGATAATATTTATTTGAATGCCATGTTGTTAGGTATTTCTAAACAGCGAGTTCACGATAAATACGATGAGATTGTAGAGTTTTCTGGATTAAAGAAAGCAATCGATAAACCAGTTAAACAGTATTCTGCGGGAATGAAATCTAGACTTGGATTTAGTATTGCAGCAATATTGAAACCTGATATTTTCATCATTGATGAGGCATTATCTACAGGAGACTTAGCTTTTCAGCAAAAAGCAAGTGAACGTATCCAAGAAATGATGGAACATGCAAAAGCAGTTATTATTGTTTCACATAGTATGGGATTTGTCGAAAAGGTCTGTACGAGAGGTATTTGGATGGAACAAGGGCAGGTGCGATTTGACGGATCTGCAGAACAGGCAGTAGCAAAATATCGAGAATCACTAGGTATAATAAAGAAAAACAGGGTAGTTAAGAAGACTGTAAAAAGGTCTAATACGAATAATTAAAAATACTATCTCTTACAGTATTAATGAATCAATGCAAAATGGTGGTGGCTAGATTGTCAAAAGTAAAAAGAATAATAGAAGGTCCTGTTGATTGGTTTCTATATACTGTAATGGGGGAGAAACAACGGAAGTTTATATTAAATTCCATCAATGATAAGCAAAAAGAAAAATTAAAACGACTGTTGCTAGGAAAAAAAGATAGACAGAGACAAGAATTAAAACAAATAAAATTTCATCTATATAATTTAGGATTTATAGACCAAAGTCTTCAAGAATTAAAAAATTATATGCAAAATACAGATTCTCCGTATTTTAAACGTATGGCTGCTTGGGAGCTAGTGCTGTGGCATGCGAATCAATATAGTGAAATAGATGCGAATAAAGCACTCCAGTACATGGAAACAGTGGAGGATGGAGAAACAAACACAGATCAAATAAGAAGGATTGCCATTATAAAAGCTGAACTTCTTGATATGATTGGTCAACCTGCAGAAGGTGTTACTGTTATACAAAAAGCATTAGAAAATGGGGCTCACCCGGACTTATATTTAGCAATGGCAAATTTAAAATCAGATTTACGTGAGCGCTTTGAATGGATCAATCATGCTTTTGCAATGTACGATCTAAATGAGATAGAAATTGATGTTGATGAAGAACAAGTATATGATTCATTGCAAACCAGAGGACATATAGAGACAAGAAGTAACGGACCGTTAGTATCTGTAATTATTCCAGCATACAATGCGGAAGACGGCATTCAGATTGCTATAGAGTCCATCCTTTCTCAAAGCTGGACCAACTTAGAATTATTGATTGTAGACGATTGTAGTCCAGATGATACATTGAATGTGATTAAAGCTTATGAACAAAAAGACTCAAGGGTGAAAGTATTTCAAACGCCAAGTAACAGTGGTCCTTATGTCGCTAGAAATATTGCTTTACAACATGCAAAAGGCGATTTTGTTACGATAAACGATTCTGATGATTGGTCACATGCTTCAAAAATTGAAGTACAAGCACTACATTTAATGGCGCACGAACAGATTATAGCAAATACTTCGGAACATGCTCGAATAACAGAAGACATGAAGCTATACAGAAGAGGAACTCCTGGGAAATATATTTTTCCAAATATGTCATCGATTATGTTTAGAAGAGAACCTGTTTTACAAAAGATTGGTTACTGGGATAGTGTTCGCTTTGCTGCTGATGGAGAATTCAAACGCAGGTTACTGAAACAGTTTGGAACAGGTGCTTACGTCGATTTAAATACAGGCCCATTATCATTGCCAAGGCAGTCAGTTACTTCTTTAACAGGTAGCTCTGCATTTGGTTATAATGGATTCTTTATGGGCGTACGGAAAGAGTATGTAGAGTCTTTAGAGCATTATCATCATCATGCTGAAAGCCTATATTATTCTTACCCGATGGTGAATCGTCCCTACCCAGTTCCGGAACCAATGTGGCCAGAAAGAGAAGAGAAAACTAATGGAATACGCTCATTTAATATTGTCATTGCAGCAGATTACAGGCAGATGGATGATTCAGAGATAAACGTATTTAATCAATTACTAGATGAGTATTCTCATACTAAAATTGGTTTAGTTCAAGTCTTTCATTATGACTTAAATTTAAAAGCAAAAATAGAAGAACGAGTAAGAAATAAAGTAGATGGAAAGCATAATCACTTTATAGTATACGGTGAAAAAATTCACACGAAATACCTGATTATAATTGACCCAACTACATTCTCTATTTCTCAAAAATACGTACCACAAATAACAACAGATCATTTGAAAGCAATTCTCACAAACAAAGTTGATGATGAGGCCAGCGATGACGTTACTCATATAAAAGAGAATTTAACAAATTATTTTCAATCAAACGTTGCCTGGTATGCAATAAATCACGAAGTGCAGCAGTCTCTTAAGATGATACCAAGCGAATCATTTGGAGGAGTTTGGGATAAAGGATGTATCAATAATGACTAAAGATACGGATAATTATAATCAAAATCTTCTTCATTCACGTTTGAAACAAATGGAACAGGAATTACATGTTCTTAAAAGCAAAAATAAATTAGTAGAAGGTCAACTAGCTGCGTATAGAAGAGAATTCTATTTAGCTAGAAACATAATTGAACAATTATCAAATATGAAAAATGGAGGTATAGTCGTTGCAAAGGCTATACCTGCTTATGCATTACGTAGAAGAAATTTTAAAAAAATATATAGCAAGAGCTATAAATTGAAAGATGCTCGAAATAGTCTAAAGAAATATAAACAGTATTTATATGATTTAGGCTTTGAATCAAGAGCATTAAAGGATCTTTATCGGCTATATATGTATGAAAGTAATGTATATTTAAAAAAGGCAGCTGCTTGGGAATTAGCTATGTGGTATTCCAATAAACAGACAGTGGATGGAGCTAAAGAAGCTTTGCCTTATTTGGAAGTTGCATCTCAGAATGAAACGAATTTGGATATATTGCGACAGATAGCTATACAAAAGGCGGAAGCCCACCGAATGTTAGGTCATCAGGATAAAGGACTTCGAATATTGAAACAAGTATTAATCAATTCAAATAATAATATCCATACCGATGTATTGTTGGCTATTGCAAACCTCTGCAGTAACGAGAATGATCGTTTATTTTGGATAAATGAAGTAATGAAGGTTTATGATTTAGACCCAATTACCTTGAGCGGTATAGGAGAGAAAAGTCTCTACCATCGTTTGCATAGTTATCATACTCCTATTCAGGAAAATAAGCTTCCAAAAGTAACAATTATAATTCCAGCTTATAACTCTGAATTAGGGATTCAAGTAACGCTACATTCTTTAGTAAATCAATCATGGGAAAATCTTGAGATTATCGTAGTAAATGATTGTAGCACTGATAATACGGTAGAGGAAGTTAAAAAATGGATGAAGATAGATGAGCGTATTTCTTTATTGTCTACAGCTGCAAATTCAGGTCCATATGTGGCAAGAAACATAGCTTTACGTGAAGCTACTGGGGAATTTGTTACGATCAATGATGCAGATGATTGGGCGCATCCTCAAAAAATTGAAAAACAAGTGAGACATTTACTAAGTGATGAATCTGTTATAGCTAACAGCTCGAAACATATTAGAGTTACCGAAGATCTACTTATCCATCGAAGAGGACAAGAAGGAAAATATATCTTCTCTAACATGTCATCAATAATGTTTCGTCGGACGAAGGTTATGAAGAAGGTTGGTTATTGGGATCCAGTAAGATTTGCAGGGGATAGTGAGTATAAGAAACGTTTGATTAGGGTTTTTGGGGAAGAAAAAATAGTAGATCTAAACACAGGCCCATTGGGATTATCACTACAATCAGAAGGTTCTTTAACTGGAGGATCGGTATACGGATACAGTGGGTTTATGAAGGGCGCTCGTAAGGAATATGCAGAAGCTCATCAATATGCCCATGCACATATGAATACTTATTATTTACCTTATAACATAGAAGAAAGGTTCTTCCCTGTACCAAGCCCAATGAAACCTAATCGATCGAAAGATGCTAAACACATGGTTGATATTGCGTTCGTTGCTGACTTTCGGATTTTAGACACTTTTATATGTAATCAATTGGAGCAATTCAAAGAACAAGGGTACAAAGTTGGTTTAATTCAAATGGGCAAGTATGATCTTGGTTTAAAGAAGCTTATCCATACTAATTATAGAGAAATGATAGATGGTATTCATGTAGAAATGTTAGTTTATGGTGAAAAAGTTTATAGTGACCTAACTATTGTATACAATCCCTTAGTATTTCAAGAAAGACAATCTTACGTTCCTGAAATAAGTACAAAAGTAACAAGGGTTATTGTAAATGAAGTGCCAAATAACAAAGATTCGAATTATAATTTAAGGAAATGCGCACAACAAATTCAGCGATATACAAAATGTAAGACAAAATGGATGCCATTAAATCAAAAGGTTCGTGAACAATTAAGCGAAAAGCAAGCAACTGTATTGAGATATATTCAACTTTCACATGAGAATTGGAAGCTCGAAAATAATTGTAAATGTCCTAATATAAGTGACTGGGTGTTATGAACGGATGGGAGGGATTTAGAACATGAATCATTCTACGGAACAAGGCTATGCTGAACAATTAGATCAACTTATCGAAACAGAAGCAAAGGTAAATAAGACCAAAGCTGAAATCAAAAAACATGAAAAGTTAATTAAACAGATTGTAGAAAGTAAGTCATTAAAGAAAACTGCAAGGCTTCGGAAGTTAACTTCTTCTAATAAAGAGAAGGATATATACATCAAAAATTTAGAAGAAGAAATCATGACGTACCACTTTAAATTATCAACATTAAAAGAAGAATCAGATCGACTTCGCATGCAGATGCAAAGGTTTGATTATGAAAGCATTTGGAGATACGCAAAAAACAAAAAAGATAATGGTGAGATTATCGAGTTGCTAAATCAATATATTAATCAACATAGTATAGCCGATGAAAACTTCAACCATTTATTACAATCTGTTGCAAGAATATTTAGCTCAGAACCATATGAATACAAAAAACATATTTACCAAAAATTATTTGAAGTTTTAAAAGAAAAAACACCAGAATTTATGGTACGATCAGCGTTTTCAAATGATAATTTTTCATTGAAGAAAGTTGCATCTTATCGAGCAAGTTTAACGAATCGAATGAGGCAGTATCAAATTATTGGTGAACTTCCTGAAATGCTCTTAGATGATAAGAAAACTGCTTATCGCTTTATGGAATCTCAACAAGTTCGCATACCTTGGTCTAGTTCGGAATCCTACACGTATAAGCAAATTCCTCAGCAAGCTAATATGGTAATTAAACCTGTAGACGGGGCTGGTGGAAGAGGAGTTTATATTGTTAACGACATTAATGATATAATAAATGTGAAAAATGCCGAAAGACTGTCGAATTGGGATTTACTACTAAACCGCATGGAAAAAGATATATTAGAGAATAGAGTAGAAAAAGACCAATGGATAATAGAAGAATTAATTTTAGAGAACAAAAATGATAAGATTCCAGCTAGAGATATTAAATTTTATTGTTTTTATGGCCAAGTAGGTCTAGTACTAGAAATCATCCGCACACCAGAAACGAAATATTGCTGGTGGGATGCTGAAGGGAACAGAGTGTTTACTGGGAAGTATAATAACAGTTTGTTTGAAGGGACAGGCGTATCGAACGATGAGATGGAATTAGCAGCACAAATTAGTTCCCTGATACCCGCTCCATTTATTCGTATCGATTTCCTGAAGTCTGAGGATGGGTTAGTATTTGGAGAATTCACCCCAAAACCAGGGAATTATGATGAGTTTGATAATGAAACAGATGAATTATTAGGGAATTACTTTTTAAAAGCGCAAGGTAAACTCGAATATGATTTAATAAATGGAAAACAATTTTTAGACTATAAAAAAATAAAACAAATAGCGAATAATGGTAGTGCAGGATAGGTTTTAGGAGGATAATAAATGAATGAGAATAATACAGAATGGCTATCACACCTTTCTGAAGAAATAGTTGCTGATGCACATGGAAATTTACTTGATGCTTATGTAATAGCTCTAGAAGGTTGGAGAAGAGGGCTTAAATTACGGTGGCATGTTAAAGATTCTGAGAAATTTAGTGAAATGAGAACTTGGTTTGTTGATAGACCTGGACAATTATTTTCATTAAGCTCTGATCAAAAGACACACTACTTCTTCCGTACAAGAGGAGATAAAGTCTCTAATGAGGCTGTAGATATAGGTAAAGATAAAGAAAAAACAAAGAAGATACTTTCTGAGGACGGTGTAAGGGTACCGAATGGAAGGCAATTTACGAAAGAGAAAACAAATCAAGAAATTATCGAGTTTGCAGGCCAAATTGGTTATCCAATTGTCATTAAACCGACAGATGGTAGCTTTGGAAGAGGTGTGATATCTAATATATCTAGTTCTGGAGAATTAGCGTATTCATTAGATTACTTAAGGAATGAACTAGGGTATGAAGATATTATCCTCGAACAATTTATACCAGGAAATGATTACAGGCTTTATGTAGTTGGGAAAAAAGTAGTAGCTGCAATGCATCGTATGCCTCCAAATGTTATAGGAGATGGCGTAAATACCGTAAGAGCATTAATTGATATTAAGAATGACGAACGAAAACTGAATCCAAGACTGGTAAGTTGTTTAATAAAAGCTGATAATGAATGCATTGATTATATCGGTAGGCATGGTTATACCTTAGAGTCAGTACCGGATAATGGAGAACAAGTATTTCTTAATTCTAAAGGTAACATTTCATTAGGTGGCGATCCTATTGATGTCTTTGATGAGCTTCCACGGCATATAAAGGACTATGCTGTAAAAGCTGTTCAAGCTGTACCAGGACTTCATCACGGTGCAGTTGATATGATTTTTGACCCTAATACAAATGAGTCATATATTATAGAGTTAAATCCAACCTCACAATTAGGAGGTTTATTATACCCTATTCAAGGTAAGTCAAGAGATATTCCAAATGCGATTATCGATTATTACTTTCCAGAAACTATATCAGAAAAGGAGAAAACAAATACCTTTTTTGATTTTCATGATGTTCTTGATCCACTTCAAAATAGAGATGCTGTTGTTACAACGGTAACCCCTTGTCCACAGGATAAAATATATATGAAAAAATATATTGCTACTGGTAATGTACAAGAGCTAGGGTATCATCGGGGTTTAAGGAAACATGCGTTTGAACGTTTTCTCCATGGGTATATTATGAGAATGGATAATGGCGATATAGAAGTAGTAGTTGGAGGTACTGACCCCGAAATGGTAGATGACTTCAAACATGCTTTTTGGGAAGATGAAGAAAGAGCACAAGTAATTGAAGTTAGAGAAGAGCCTTATGATGAACCGCTAAAGGTCGGATTTGAAATAAAGACAGATTTGAAGACACAATTGGAAGAATTGCAGATGTATAAACAAGAGTTAGAAGCAACAGAAAAAGCGCTTAAAAAAGCAGAATTAGAACGTAGAAAGTATTATGAAAGTTTCTCTTGGAAAGCAACGACGCCAGTTCGTGCCGTGGGTTCCATGTTTAAAAAGTTAAGGAAGTAAGGAAAATAGGAGGAATAAAGAATGAAAGAAAGACCATTAGGAATAAGTCTTCCTCATTTAACAAATGAAATAACTAAAAATGCAAGAAAAACAAGACTTGATGCTTTTGCAGTAGCATTAGAAGGTTGGAGAAGAGGACTAAAATTAAAGTGGTACACAAAAGACTCTGAGCATTTTCAAGATATGATCATATTTGGAGTGAATCCACCAGGACGACTATTTTCACTTTCCTCTGACGAAAAAACTCATTACTTCTTTCGAACCCGTGGAGATCTTGTTTCCAATGAAGCTGTAGACATAGGTTCTGAGAAAGATGATACAAAAATCTACATGGAAAAAGCAGGGGTGCCAATTCCTTTAGGAAAGGGTTTTGAGCCGGAAACTCCAAATAAGGAAATTATTGAATATAGTAAGACCTTGGGTTATCCTCTAGTTCTTAAACCAACCAATGCGAGCCTTGGAAATGGCGTAGTAACGAATATAAAAAATGAAGAGCAATTAATAAAAGCATTGCATTATGTGAGAACTGAATTAGATTATAAAGAAGTGATTGTAGAACAATATGTGAGTGGTAAAGAATATCGTGTATATGTTGTTGGTGACGAAGTAGTTGCAGCTTATAATCGCGTACCTGCCAATATTATTGGGGATGGAGAACATAATATTGAAGAATTAATCGATATGAAGAATAATGTTCGAAAACAGAATGCTCGGCTAAACAGCTGTCTTATTCATATGGATGTAGAAATCTTGGAATTTATTGAAGAGGCAGGGTATAGCTTGCAGAGCGTTCCGGAAAAAGGAAAAGTAATTTACTTACGTGAAAAAACAAATGTATCCTCTGGTGGAGATCCAGTAGATGTAACTGACAGTCTTCCGAAAGAGTATAAAAAAATTGCAATTGATGCTTTGAAGGCCGTACCAGATTTTCCACACGGGGGAGTAGACATCATTGTTAATGATCGCGGAGATCTAAAAGGCGCAGCGGTGGTTATAGAATTAAACCCAACAGCTCAAATTGGAGGTGCCCTATATCCAATTGAAGGAAAAGCAAGAGATATTCCTAAAGCGATTATTGATTATTATTTCCCTGAAACAAAAGGTAAAGTAGACACGAGAAAATCGAAAGTATATTTTGATTTAATTACATTGCTAGAACCTCTTGAAAATAGAGCAGCTTTAGAAGTAGAGGTAGCTCCCGCACCAATAGGAGAACTTTATGCGAAACAATATATAGTAAAAGGGAATGTACAAAGATATAACTTCCATAAATGGTTGAAACAGCAAGCAATACAACAGAACATACATGGTTACGTTAAAAGTATTGTATTCGATGAAATTGAAATAGTAGTAGCTAGTACCGATAAAAAGAGTATTGAAGGTTTTAAAGATATTATACAAGGGTACCCACAAGGATCAAATATTTCAAAAATAAAAGAGGAAGTATACGAAGATCCAATCACAGTTGGATTCGAAATTTCTGAACAGTATAATACAAATAATGTACGATCTGTTCAACATGCTTTACGTAAAATGGATAGAGATTTGCAACGGATGAGGAAATTAAAAGATCGTGCTGATAAAGACATGAAACATATTTTAAGAAGTAGTTCTTGGAAATATACAGAACCTGTCAGGAAACTGGGCGGAATAATAAAGGCAAAAAATAAGTAAAGGGGATAGAGGTGTTACTATGTCGAAGGTGAAACTTGTAGCTACTGGTGATGTTCTTTTGCATTCCAGAATTTATGACATTAGTAAAAAAAACGGTAAATATGATTTTAAAGACAAAATGGCTCCTGCACAAAAGTTGCTTAGTAGGGGCGACGTATCAATTGTTAATTTAGAATCTATAGTAGCGGGAGAGGAGCTTGGTCTATCTTCTTTCCCGGAATTTAATAATCCGATAGAGTTAGCTGAAAATCTGCAAGAATTTGGGACCGATATAGTTACTAATTCAAATAATCATAGTTTGGATTATGGTGAAGAAGGCGTGTTGAAATCAATTAGGAACTTAGAAAGTATTGGATTAGATTATGTTGGATCACACAAATCAAAGAAAGATCAGCGGAAATTCCGGATTATTGAAAAAAATGGTATTAAAATTGCTGTGCTATCGTACACTGCTGTAACATTAGGTAAGAATCCACCAAAAAAGAAAGAGTATTTATTGAATCGAATTGTAAAGGGATCAACAGCAGGTATTAGAAGAGAGATAGAACGTTTAAAAAAAGAAGAGAATCCAGATGTTGTAGTTGTTGCTACTCACTTTGGAAGAGAATATGCACTTATACCAGGTTCTATGCAAGTTGATATTGCTTCTTCATTGTCTGATGCTGGAGCGGATATTATACTTGGACATCATCCACATGTATTGCAACCTGCTGAATGGATTACTAATTCACGTGGGAATAAAACCTTTGTTATCTATTCATTAGGGAATTTCTATTCTGGTCAAAAAGGCCTCTATCGTCAAATTGGGGGAGCATTATCAATAGATATTGAAAAGAATTCGGACAGCAAGATTAATATTACAAATCCTAAAATTGATTTGACATTTGTAGCGGCAAGTAAAAAAGAAAATTATCAAATGCATCATTTTAATAAATTTATTGAAAAAAACCCTTATATTAAAACTATACATGATACATTTGATAGTCTAGAAATATATAGCGAATTAAATAATCGATTAACGAAATGGATGCCAGAGTTAGAAGTAAGATAACTAAAAAAGTCCTGAGTCACCCTATAATTTGGGCGGATCGGACTTTTTTTGATAAACGAGTATTATTTTTTTCGTGTTAATTTCCTGATTGGTTTGGTGATTTTCCAAGAAGTACTACTTTCCATTAATTTAAGTCTTTTCTTCAATTGCTTATTTTGTTTTTGAGTTATATCTAATATTCTCTCTCTTTTTTCATATTCAGCAACTTTCCGAACAAGTTGTTGATAATCTGATTTAAGATTACTATATTTCTTCATATATACATTTGTAGAAGACGTAACCTCATTAATAGAATCTTGAACTTTATTATCATGAATATGAAAACCGTGAGGGATAGAGGTAGTACGTTTCTTAGTTATAATATCATATTTCTTACTAAATTTAGTTATATATTTATCTAAGCTATTTTTAAATTGTCCAATCTTATTTTTATTTCCTCCAACGATAATAGAGATATCACCATTATTTAACGGTTTTATATAACCACTAACTTGGTTATTATAAGCTATTCGCTTGACTCGAGCTGCAAATTGATCGGTTAATTTTACGCCATTTATTAAATAACGTGTTAATAAGATTGGACCTTCTGGTTTCTTTGTTATGCGTATTTCCGCAGCTTCTCTGCTTATACAGGAATCATAAATATAGTCATAATCAATAAACATCTTAAAGGAGTCTAAACGATTATAATTTTTGGTTTCAGGAAAGTAAAAATCAATTAAGCTGCTAGGGATATCCCTAGCTTGACCTTCCATTGGAAATAGATGCTGTGTAATATGAGCTCGAGAATTGATTTCAATAATGACTGCCTTGTTATTAGCTTCATCAACCATCAAATCTATGCCACAATGGGGGAGTGAGTCAAAACAATTAGTTGCATCAATCGCAATTTGTTTAATATTTTCAGACAGTTGATCTGTTATATCAATAGAGTCACCACCGGCCGATACATTATTTTTCGTTTTAATATACAGTAATTCCCCATCAGGTAGAACAGAATCCAATGTATATCCTGCTCTTCGAATAAGCGTTTTTGTTTCATCATCTATTTTAATTGGTCTATTTGTTAATGACGGGAGTTGGGAACGATACTTATTCTTATTTTCTATTAATTCCTTTATAGTTTCATTTCCGTTTCCAATAATATTTGCTTTTATTCTCTTTAATGCTGCAATAACATGTCCATCTACTACATAAATTCGATAATCTTCACCTTCAAAATACTTTTCAAGAATAATCTTAGGTGACTTTAACTTTTCTCGCACATATTTTAAAGCTTCTACTAACTCGTCTTTATTTTGAATTCCTGCAATAACGCCTTTTCCGCCTGTACCAGATACAGGCTTTACTACTACGGGATAATCAATTTCTGTTGCATAGCTAACTATTTCTTCTGTAGTAGCTGCTTCTTCAAATTCTTTACCTTGAGGGGTTGGTACTTTATATTTATTCAGGATTTGTTTAGTCGTTACTTTATTTTTAGTAAGTTCCTTAGCTTCCTTAGAAACCAAATCACCTCTTGTAGCACTGAAATGATGAACTTTATTACCATTACTAATTGAATAGTAAGGTTCTATCGATCCAGATTTTTCTTTTAATATCCGTATGTTAATATCTAATCCTCTACGCCAGGCTTCTAAAATTATACTATATGTGCTCAACATATAATTATTTGCTTTTTCAGGTATGTCATGATCTAAACTTTCTAAAAAGCGACTGTCTGCCATATCTATTCCCCCTTACTTATAGGTATCATTCCCCAATAATATTATACCATAGTTGCTTATTCATTCCATTTTGTAGTTATAGCTTTTTATTTATAGTGTATTTAAATATAATATATAGTATAGAATGTTTCAACTATAAGAATTTGAGGAGAATGTTAATGAAATCTCAAGAAGTGGTACTTCTTCCACACTTAAATAAAAGAGTAGTAAAAGATATAACAGGATTTAAGTTATGTTCATATTTAGTGGCACTAGAAGGTTGGAGAAGAGGATTAACGCTTATATGGTATAATGATGAAACAAGTAAATGTAAATTAGACCGTTTAAACAGTAGTACACACGGGAAATTTTACTCATTGAGTGATGGCAATAAAACACATTATTTTTTCCGTTCCAGAGGCGATAAAGTAACTAATAAAGCCGTTAGAATTTGTCAGGATAAAGAAGAAACAAAATCATATCTGGAGAAAAGCAATGTACCAATTCCCTTAGGAAAAGTATTAGAGGAAGACAATGATATCATAAACTATGCCAATGAAATAAATTATCCAGTAATTATAAAACCTCTCAAGGGGAGTATGGGTAAAGGTGTTTATACAAATATTAATTCAGAACAAGAATTGAAGGGTATATTGAAAGAATTGAGGTCTAAATTTTCCTACAAGGAGTATTTAGTTGAAAAACATTATCCTGGTGAAGAGTATCGTATTTATGTAGTTGGAAATCAAGTGATTGGTGCTACGAACAGAAAGCCAGCTAATATTATTGGGGATGGAAAGCATACTGTAGAAAAACTAATTGATCTAAAGAATGAAGAAAGAAAGAAGAATCCATATTTATCACCTAAACCAATTAAGGCAGATTATGAGATAACATTCATGCTTGAGAGAGTAGGGTATGATTTAAATAGTGTGCCTGAAAAAGGGGAACATGTAATTTTAAGAGAGAAAAGTAACCTTTCTTCTGGTGGTGATCCCGTTGAAGCTACTGACAAATTATCTACATCTGTAAGACAGATTGCCGTAGATGCATTAAAAGCATTGCCTTCTATTCCTCACGGTGGCGTCGATATAATTGTAGATCCAAGCGATCAGAGTAAAGGTGTCGTACTCGAAATCAATGCAACTGCTGAAATTGGATTCCATCCATTCCCTTTAACTGGTGAATCAAAGGATGTACCAGCAGCAATTATTGATTATTATTTCCCGGAAACAAAGGGAAAATACAGATCACCATTTTATTTTGATTATCTAAGTTTATTAGAGCCTTTAAAAAGTTGGGCAGTAGAAGAGTTAAAGGTTGTAAAAACACCCAAAAAGGACATCTATGCTAGGAAATATATAGTAACTGGTCAACTTAATAAAGTTGGATATATGACTTATATAAGAAGACAAGCTTTAAGAAGAAATCTTTATGGTTATGCTAAGAAAATAACAAAGAATGAAGTAGAGATTTATCTTATTAGTGAAAGCCAGAAATCAATTGAAGATTTTAAAGAATTTGTTCAAAAAGGATCAAGAAAATCAATAGTAAAAAATATTGAAGATAAAGAAGTCGTATTTTCTGGGAAACCTACAAAAACTGGTTTTCGAATAATAAGCTAAGAATAGGAAAGTGGGATATATTTATGCAAGAAATTGGTTTTATGACAAATTTCAATCAACCGACAAAATTAGCAACCATCACAGCACTGATTGCTAAATCCTATGATATTGATTTAATATACTTAAGACCAAAAGATGTAGACATAGATTCTGGTATGGTACGTGGGAAGGTATTGAATAATGGAAAATGGAAAACCAAATCAACGAAGGTACCTAGATTTATTGATATTTCTCCCTATTGCTTTAAAAAGAGCAATAGGGAGATTATGGATTATCTCAAAGACAACACATTTCTGTCAGATAATAGAGAGAACACTCTTAGTAAACAAAAATTACAAGACATATTAAAAGAAGATAATAATTTTTCTCATTTAGTTATTCCAACCCAAAAAGTAAAAACATTTGAAGAACTGTTGAACTATTTAAAGCTTTATAAAAAAACAGTATTGAAACCTATTAGGGGACTTCGAGGAAAAGGTGTACATTTCTTGGAAGTGGAAAACGAAGATACTTTTAGACTTGGTTATCAGACAGAAATGAAAATCATGAATCTACAAGAGCTTGAAGAATTTTATTATCATACTATTCACCGAAAAGGTTACATTCTCCAAAAATATGTGTCATCAAGGACGACTCAAGGAGATCCATTTGATTGTAGAATCCATGTCGAAAAAGATGGCAGTGGAAATTGGTCAGTTGCAAAAATGTATATAAGAATCGGAATTGGACAATCAATTATTTCTAATGTTAACCAAGGAGGAGGAATAAGTGACCCAAAACCTTTTCTAAAAGCTAATTTTAATAATAATTGGTCTGAAATATATGATTCTTTAAAGGAAGTAGGAAAGTCAATTCCTAAAAAGATGGAGGAATTGAGAAATACACATATTATGTATATGGGAATGGATATAGGAATTGATCGTAGTGGAAAATTATATTTATTTGAAGTGAACGATGGCCCAAGCACAATTGCTTTAATTTCTGAAGTAGCATATCACAGAAGTAATTATTATTCCTATGCGCTAAGAGAACTATTGAGTATTCCAGACAAAGATAAAAACAGTAGCCAATTAAATCAATTGCAACAAGAAGTAAAACAATTGAGATTAGAAAATAAGCAAAAAGACAAAGAAATAAATCAAATAAAGTCAAGTACATCTTGGAAAATGACTAGACTTATTCGTATAGTTGGAAAGCTATTTAAAAATAAGTAATTTCATTTGAGCTCCTTACTCAACACTTTCTACCTATAAATGTACTTATGAATAAAGCAGACTGTCGAAAAATTTGTCGATAGTCTGCTTTTGTTTAATTCTTGCTAAGCTTTTTGTTTTTTAATATATAGTTGTAATAATCGGACTTAATATTGGCTAATTCGCCTTCACCAAATTCAACACCAGGCGCAGAATTCACCTCAAACAAGTACACATTTCCTTTTTTATCAATCCCTAGGTCAATTCCAAGAAAAGAAGTTTTCTTCTTAAATAACTGTTCAATCTTTTCAGGTAAATTTTCCGCTATATAATCAATTTGTTCTTTAATTTCATTCCAGTTTTCGGGATAATTATATTTTAGAAATGGTATTAGCTTGTTCACACTTCCGCCCTGTGCAACATTCGAAACTACTTTATTACCAGACCCTATACGGACTAAATTTATAACTACTTCCCAATTACCTTCACCATTTTTTTCAAGACGAATTCGGCAATCAAACGGATCACCGTTACTCGTTGTGGACTCTACATATTTCTGCCCGAGGTAATTATTGGGAATAATCTGTTTTTGTAGAAATGTTTCCATTTCGGCTTGATTAAATATTTTTTCCTCACAATCTTGTGTTACATGATAACCATCTTCTACAATATTGATCATATAAATCCCTTGTCCTTTATGCCCCTTCTTTGGCTTTAAAATCACTTTGTTATAATCTTCTACTAGTAAACAAAAATCATTTTCACTATTTATTAATAGTGTAGGAGGTACGATTTTAGCAAATTGTCCATCATCAATAAGTTTTTTATATACGCTTTCTTTTGAACCAAACCTCCTTGGCGATGATAGGGTACTCTTTTTTTTCAAATAATCCATAGTATCTTTATATTTATAACAATAGGCGTTCAAGTCAATATATTCAGGAATAGGGACGGTAATAGATTCCCAACGATTATTTAATAGTATCTTTCCGCTAATCTTTCCATCTTTTGTGTCTACTTGTGAAGGATGGCAGTATATTATATCGATTCCATAATATTTACTGGCTTTTGCTAGCAATCGTACGAATTCAAAGGGCTTTTTATAGTTTCTCATATAGCATAAGTACATAATGTTCACTCCATTTATTTAAATAAAGGTTTATATGGTACTATACACTAAATTGTAGTTACATAATCTTAAATAATAATTACAAATTAGATACAATATTGTAATTTTATTTATTGTAAACCTTTACCAATACTAGATTAGTAAGTTAGTATAAGTATAAAGGAGGTGAGAACTAAAGTGACAAGAAAGAATTTCGTAATAGTATTGATATGTATTATGGTTTTGTTTCACTTTAGTCCAGCAATTACTCATGCCAATATGGCGAGTAATGGAGAAAAAGAGCAAGCTTCTCAAACAGAAAATCAATCTAGTAAAGAGGTAAATAATGATACGGATGACTCTCAAAAAGGTGATTTTCAAGAGGAACCCGAAGAAGATAATAACGAATCTTCTCATGAAAAAGAAAACTCTTCATTCCAAAATGATAAAGAAGTAGAGAATAAAGAGGAAGAAGAATCTAACGAAGAACAGAATTCAGATGACAATTCTTCGGAAGAAAAAGAAACAACTCCTCGAGAGGAAGAGGGGAAGACAGATTCTGAGCAGGTAGAAGCTTTTGCAGCGACAGTCTCCCTTCCATATGAAAAAGGAGATCGCCATGAAGATCTTGTAGAAATCAAAGAAAAATTAAATCACATAGGATTTGATGGTATATCTGAGACGGATTACTTCGGTGATTGGACAGAGACTCGTGTGAGGCAATTCCAAGAATACTATCAACTTTCTGTGACAGGAAAAGTGGACCAGGAAACCATCAATAAGTTAGATAGTGTGTATAACAGTCCCTTCCAACTTGGTAAACGTCATGAAGATACAAAAATAATCAAAGAACAGCTGAATAGTATTGGATATGGCTATATTAGTGTAACGACATTATTTGGAGATTACATGGAGAGCCAAGTGAAGAAATTCCAAGGCGATCATGGCCTTCGCGTAAATGGAATAGCAGATGAACGCACTCTAGCGAAGCTAGAAGAACTCGCATCTACGGATGTGTTTGAACTAGGAGACCGTCATAATGCACTTATCTCTATCAAGCAAAAGTTAAATGCGATTGGATTTGATGGTATATCCGAGACCAATTACTTTGGAAGTTGGACAGAGACTCGTGTTAAACAATTTCAAGAATACTATGGTTTGAGTGTTGACGGGAAAATAGGTCCAGCAACACAAGAGAAACTAAATAGTGTTTACAATAGCCCCTTCCAGAATGGCAAACGTCATGAAGATACAAAAGCGATCAAAGAACAGCTCAATAGTATCGGATATGGCTATATTACTGTAACGACATTATTTGGAGATTACATGGAAAGTCAAGTGAAGCAGTTCCAACGTGACCATGGATTGCGAGTAAATGGAATAGCGGATGAACCAACGTTAAGGAAGCTAGAGGAGTTGGCATCTACGGATGTATTTGAGTATGGAGATCGACATAATGCGCTTATCTCTATCAAGCAGAAGTTAAATAGAGTCGGATTTGATGGTATATCCGAGACTAACTACTTTGGAAGTTGGACAGAAACCCGTGTCAAACAATTCCAAGAATATTATCACCTAACCGTATCAGGAAAGATAGATGGTTCTACCCAAGATAAACTTGAGGAAGTCTTTAATAGTCCTTTCCAAGAAGGAGAACGTCATGAAGATACAGTAGAATTAAAAGAAAAACTGAATCGCCTAGGATATGGCCATATTACAGTATCCACATTATATGGAAGTTTTACAGAAACTCAAGTGAGAAAATTCCAACAGGATCACGGTCTTGTGGTGAATGGTATAGCAGACGAGATCACTTGGTTAAAACTTGATGAAACTTATTATAATTCAAGCTTTCAATTAGGAGATCGTCATGATGATATTATTAAAATTAAACAACAATTAAATGCGATTGGATTTGGTGGTATCTCTGAGACTAATTATTTTGGAGAATGGACACAAACCCGTGTTAAACAATTTCAACAATATTATCAGCTAACCGTAACAGGAAAAGTAGATCATACTACTGAAGAAAAAATTTCAAGCGTCTATAATAGTCCCTTTCAGAATGGTAAACGCCATGATGGAACCGTAGAATTAAAAGAGAAATTAAATCATATTGGTTTTGGTTATATTACGGTATCTACATTATTTGGTAGTTTTACTGAAACTCAAGTAAGAAACTTTCAAGAGCACTATGGGCTGCGTGTAAATGGGATAGCAGATGAAGTTACTTTTGCTAAGATTGATGAAATTTATAATAGTCCATTACAATTAGGGAATAGACATCCAGATATCATAACCTTAAAAGAAAACCTAAATAATTTAGGTTATGATGGGATCGCTATAAGTGATTACTTTGGTGATTGGACAGAAAAAAGACTGAAGGAATTCCAAAAGGATTATGGCCTTCCAGTTAGTGGTATTGCAGATGAGATTACATTAGCAAAAATTGAAGAAGCTAGTGAAAATCGTTGGATTATAGAATATACGCCTTATCCAACCACATTATCTCAAACTCTAACTAGGCAAATGGCTGTGAGTCCCCAGACAGATGCGTATCGTAACTCTCCAGCTTATGTTCATAAGAATTATATTGAACTAAGTAGAACAGCTGCTATTACGGGGTCTAGTGTCAACTTACGCACTGCTCCACAATTAATTAGTAATGTTGCATTTAATGTAAGTAATGGAACATCAATAGATTATATTGAGGAAGTAACGGGTGCCGTTTATAGTGGTAGTAATAAATGGTACAAAATTCGATACAGAAGCCAAGTTGTGTATGTTCACTCATCCTTGGCCAATATAAATACACTCGTTGGAAGAACAACAGCGAACGTTAATGTACGATCTGCAAAGAGCAGCAGCAGCCATTCTTATGGTGTGATTCCAAGAGGAACAACGGTAAACATAGTAGAAGAAGGTGGAACTTGGCACGGGATTTCTTATCAAACATGGAGAAATGCTCCTGAACAAGATGTCTTACAGTACCTAGATCCGGATAACAATGATATTTTCCAACATCTTGTCCTCTCAGAAAGTGTTGGCGTGACAGCATCTTCATTAAATAATGTTCTCTCTGGTAAGGGTATCTTAAGTGGAAAAGGCCAGTCATTTATCAGTGCAAGTCGTCAACATGGTGTTAACGAAGTATATCTAATCTCACATGCATTATTAGAGACTGGGCATGGAACTTCAGATTTAGCTACTGGAATTGAAGTAGGTAAAAATAGTAGTGGAAATCCAGTGTTGGTAACATCATCTAATAGATCTAGTCTTACGAATATTAAAACATCCTATAATATGTTTGGTATCGGTGCAGTAGATAGTAATGCAAGAGCAGGTGGAGCTATTCGTGCATATAATGAAGGTTGGTTTTCTCCTGAACAAGCAATTATAGGAGGAGCTAAATTTATTGGAGAAGGGTATATCCATGGTGGACAAGATACCCTTTACAAAATGCGTTGGAATCCGGCTAATCCTGCTACTCATCAATATGCTACAGATATTGCTTGGGCAACAAAACAGGTAAATAATATTAAAAATATTTATGATCAATTGGATAATCCAATGTATAAATTCGATATTCCACAATACCGTTAATACTGATGATAATCACCACTGACAATTCTTTGTCAGTGGTTTTTACTATATTTCTACATTAAAACACCTAATCTATTAAAAATATGATAAAATGTACAAGGATATACAAAACTCCTTGAAAAGTGGGGATTATTATGTGGTCGATAGGAGAGTTGTTAATTGCATTTCTTTTATCAGTTGGAACAGTTCTTATTGTTACACCATTGATGATAAAATTGTTTCATACTTTGAATTTTGTAGATAGACCAGATCAAGTACGAAAAATGCATAAAATACCAAAGCCTAGTATGGGTGGATTAGGGATATTTATCGGTATAGCTGTTGGCTTTATATATTTATCACCAGACTCACCTGAGATGATTGGGATTATAATAGGTGCTGTAATTATACTACTAACAGGATTATTAGACGATATGTTTAATTTACGGGCAAGTTATAAGTTGGCTGGTCAATTAATGGCGGCAACTGTTGTTACATCTTCGGGACTTGTGATTGAGAAACTGACGATTCCGTTTGCTGGAACAGTTTTTTTAAATGATTATATAGGAATAGCCTTATCTATTTTTTGGATTGTAGCTGCAGCTAACGCGATTAATTTAATAGACGGATTAGATGGATTAGCTGCTGGCATATCAGTCATTGGATTATCCAGTATTCTGGTGATGGCTATCATGGACTATCGTATTTTAGTGATTGGATTATGTGTGATACTGATTGGAAGTACGTTAGGTTTCTTACCTTATAACTTCTATCCTTCTAAAATTTTTATGGGAGATACAGGAGCATTATTATTAGGTTATTCTATAGCTGTTGTTTCCATGTTAGGATTGTTTAAAAATATTGCATTCTTTAGTTTCATTGTTCCAGCAATCGTATTAGCAATCCCTATATTTGATACTATATTAGCTATTTTTAGACGCTTAAGTAACCATCAAGGGATAGCGGTTGCTGATAATAAACATATACATTACTTGTTAATGAATAAAGGGTATTCTCATCGGAAATCTGTACTGATTATCTATGGATTTAGTATTTATTTTGGAGTAATGGCCGTTATTTTTAATAGTGCTCGTATGATTACTTCATTGATGATAGGATGTTTAATATTATTTGCAATACAGCTATTCTCAGAAATAGTAGGCATTGCTGACAAGAAAAAACCGATCCTCTCACAATTACGTATTTTGGGAGAAAAAGTGAAAATTAATAGATAAATAAAACTACCAATCTGATATTTATAGATTGGTAGTTTTATTTTAATAATTTTGAGGGTCTTGTGATTCTTGAGTCTCGTTTGTCTGATTATATGATTCGCTTCCGGTATTCACTGTAGGACTTGATATCTCTAGATGATCTTGTAGCATAGTTTTTGTTTCTTGAAGTGCTACTTCATCCAATTGCCAGTAATACGTAGAACCAGGCTGATAATCAGTTCCTTCTAAAGTATAGTTATTAATATTTAACCCACCTGTTACATAACTTACGAAAGTTCTCATCTCTTTAAAACTCATATTTGTAGACATGTTGTCACCGACAGCATTTATGACATCATCAAAATTAAATACTGAATTAACTGAAGCTGCTTTTTTTGCTACTGCATTAATGATTTCCATTTGTCTTTTTCCACGTTCAATGTCATTATCTAATTTTCTAGTACGGGCTAAAGCAAGTGCTTCTTCTCCATCTACTGTTTGTTCACCGGCTAATAAGTGAATTGCGTCTCGTTTATCCATTGAGTTAGATTCTTTAAACTCATAAGGAACGTTAACATCGATACCCCCAATAGCATCAACTACATCTACAAAAGCATGAAAGTCTACACGAACATAATAGTCAACTGGAATATTCATCAAGTTTTCCACGGTTTCGATTGTTGCTTTAGGTCCTCCATACGCATGAGCATGTGTGATTTTGTCTTCATATCCTACCTCGGGAATATGAACATAAGAATCACGTGGTATACTAACTAAATTCACACTTTCTTTATCTTTGTTAAATGTAGCAAGCATAAGTGCATCTGATCTTGCATTATCTGCGTTATCACGGTGTTCATTTGCATCTGTACCAATAATTAAGATAGATACATTATCAATGTTCGGATCCACTTGTCCTTCTCGTAGATCTGATTTTTCTCTGCCATCATCTTCATACGAGTTAGAGACAGCATTTTGAGCTTGAACATATAAATGAACGCCGTAGCCTAACACTCCAAAAAATATAATAACTATTGGTAGTAAAATAAATAAGACACGCTTTCTTATTCTACGTTTTTTCTTTTTTCTCATTACTGTACGTGTTTGTACAGATTTATTCTTTTTCATCTTTTAAACTCCTTTTCAAAAGGATTTAGGTTGGAATTCTTGACAACCATATATCATTTTACTATGAATATAACTTTACGTAAATTTAAAATTACATTTCAAATGTAATTTGTCGGAAATTGGCTAATATGGTAATTTATTGTGAAAAGTCATCTTTTATCTTGGAAGTCGATATACCTTCAGTTCTGGATAAGTATATTACTTCACAATATGGATTCAAATAATCAAATTTACCTTCCCAATCACTTCCCATTACAAAATAATCGACATTATAGTTCTTAATATCCTCTATTTTTTGCTCCCAAGTGGATTCTGGAATTACTTTATCTACATACCGTATTGCTTCTACAATTAATTTACGGTCTGGATATGAATAGTAAGATTTTTTAGATTTTAATGTATTGAAATCATCTGTTGAAATTCCTACTATCAAATAATCGCCTAAACTTTTCGCTCTTTTAAGTAAATTAATATGTCCAATATGTAACATATCAAATGTACCATATGTTAAGACGGTAGTAATAATTTTCCCCTCCAAGTAAAACACTTATTTCTATATTATATAACTATATGGACTAATCCTACAATATAATTATAGAAAAATTTCTTGTTTTTGGATAAAAATTAGACAATTTAATTACTAACTTATCATTTCCCGGGAAATATCGACAGCAATCTTTTTTGTTTTCGGTAGAAGGTATATAATAAAAGTACTATATGATTGATGCTTTAGAATGGGAGTGCCTGAAAAAATGGGGAACGGAAACGTATGGATAAAGAATATAAAAACGATTTATACTGGTTTTGAAAAAATAGAGAATGCAGGGATTTTTGTAAGTGAAGGGAAAATTGAGTGCATTATTTCCGAGAAGGAGCAGTTTGAGCCATCAGAAGGTTTCGAAGTAATTGATGCAAACCATGAATGGAATGCAATGCCGGGATTTATTGACGGGCATATTCATGGTGGATATGGCGTTGATGTTATGGATGCAGATGTTCATTCATTACAAATGTTAGCGGAAAAACTTCCTAGTGAAGGAACGACAAGTTATCTTGCTACAACAATTACTCAATCACCTGAAGAAATTGAAAAAGCTCTTTCAAATGTTTATTCGTTTGAAAATCAGGCTGGTACTGCAGAAATGATGGGTGTTCATTTAGAAGGGCCATTTGTGGAAGTGTCGAAAGCTGGAGCACAGCCAAAAGAATATATTGTACAGCCAGACTTAGATCAATTTCGACATTGGCAACAGATATCAGGAAATAACATTCGTACAATTACGATGGCACCCGAGCATGATGCAAATGGAGAATTTATTAAATACCTACACGAATCAGGCGTGAATGTATCTGCTGGTCATACAGATGCTTCATTTTCTCAAATGAAAACAGCTGTATCTCAAGGTGTTCGTCAATTAACCCATCTATGTAATGCGATGAACGGCATTCATCATCGTGGTATTGGAGCTGTGGGAGCAGCTTTTCAATTAGAAGACCTACGTGCAGAGCTAATTACAGACGGAATTCATGTTGTACCAGAAATGATGCAACTTATTTATGATTCAATGGGTTCAGAACGAATTATTATTATTACAGATGCGATGCGAGCAAAAGGACTAGAAGACGGTGATTATGAATTAGGCGGACAACCTGTAACGGTAAAAGAGGGGAGAGCAACACTTGCGAATGGTAGTTTAGCTGGAAGTGTGTTGCGAATGATTGATGGTGTTAAGAATATGTTAGGGTTAGAAGGAGTTAGTATAGAAGATGTTATTCAGATGGCTTCTGTAAACCCCGCTAAGCAAGTTGGTATTTTTGATCAGAAGGGGAGTATAGAAGTAGGGAAGCATGCAGATATTCTCCTGGTAAATAATGAGTTGGATATTCAGTATACGATTTGTCGAGGGAAAACTGCTTATCGTAAGTAATGTATGAGTGTTGATCAAACGTTTGATTAAGTCTATGCTATAGAAAAGGTATTAAAAAGAGGTGATTCATAAAGGAATCGCCTCTTTCGTATTAACTATTTCCTCTTTGCACGTTTATCCGCAGCACGACTTCTTGCTTGTGCCTCTTTGTCATCATAATCTGCTAATTCCTCGGAGAACTCAATATCACGACCATCTGACTTTTGATTTTCAGGAGTTTGTGAAAGAAAGTTGTTCTTCGACTTCTTGTGTTCATCTCTACCCATGATAATCACCTCATTGTATTAGTTTAGAATCTTAGTATTTACCAATGCGGTTAAATTATTATCACTAAAGCCCAAAGAGGGAAATTAAATATGCTATTGGGGAGGAATTAATGTGAAGTTGTGGAATATTCTCGAAAATAAAGTACCATCCGAGATTGGTAAGATAAACAGAAAATAAGTGCCCGTAATGAAGAAGCCATCTCCAAGATGGAAATATGTGTCCGAAATACACTAGCCGACCCAATAAGGTAATAATTGTCTTGCTATTTTTACGTAAAATAAAATAAATGCCCAGAATGCAAGGAAGAGTGAAAAAATGGTCACTCATAAAGGCGATAAATGCCCAGAATACAAGGAAGAGTGAAAAAATGGTCACTCATATAGGTGATGAGTAACCAGAATACAAGGAATAAAGGAAACATGGGCACCCATAAAGATGATGACTTCCCGAACTCAAAATAGGAGACGAGGATAAGTAAGCTTTGATTTATGCTCACTTTTTACAGGCAAAGGTAAGGGAAACGGTTAAGCTCAAACTTACAAATCGAAATCCATCACTCAACCCTCACCTCTCATCACTCAAACTACCCCAAAACCCAACCCCAAAACAAAAATGCACCTTAATTAAATTGGTGAAAATGGATTAATCCAATCAATCAACAATGCAAGGTACCAATTAACTGGCGCATTTTGTTATGGTTTAACTTCATAAATCAATTCTTCCTATTATGTCAGTTGAAGCGAGCTATGCTTTCTTCACTGCAATTGCTTGTGTATAACTTATTGTCTTTAAATCTTCTAGTTCATCTTCACGGAGTAAACCTAATTCAGCAGCTGCATTAATTTTTGTGACATTTGGTTTCTTTTGCACTTGAATTAAATCATGTAGCTGCATTTCTTCTAATTTCTCTACAGTTTCAGCCTCACGGTATTTTTCTGCTTTTCTAATTTGCCGTACTAATTGATAACTTCCTTCTGAAAATTCCCCTTTTTTGTTTTCTCCTACCCGGTGGTCCATATAGGAATGAAACACCTCTTTCAGTTCTTTCATTTCGGAGTCAATTTCTTTCCGTAGCTTATTTAATTCGTAATATCGAGATAGCATATCTTCTGTAACTGCATAATCCCCTGTATTCATTAGTCATTTCCTCCTCAAAAAAGTCCATTTGTACATTTTATGGACAAGGAGTGGTGAATATTACTAGACTTGTTTCCTATACCTATACAGAGTCGTTATTACCATTTGGATTCGGGTAATAGTATACTGGTCCGCCATTAAAATTATTTACAGGGCGATCATAATTTCTAGGTTGCTGTGGGTATTCATTGATAAGATGACTTTGAGCTACTGAGTTATTCGGATACATCGTCTGTTGGGGATGAAAGTTTAAATTTGTACCTACTTGATTCATTTGCGGGTATAATAGATAAGGTTGTTGTTTTGGATGCCAATTTGATTGAATTTCTGGTTGTCCTTGATATTGTTGATTTTCCCAATCATGCGATTGATTTGGAAAAGAGTTGGATTGCTGTGTAGGATTTCCAAGTGGTTGTATATGCGCTGGTGTGTATTGTGGTAAGTTTTGTTGATATATTGGTTGATCTACATGGTCTTCTGGATTGCTTACCTCTCGTTCAGGATTGGTTTCTTGTTCAGCTATTCCCGAATTTCGATTATCCCGATTTTGTATACAAGCATCTGTTGGACCAATAACAATTGATTGGTTACCAATTGGTGCAATTGCTTCACTAAATGTATCTGGATCAAGACAATACGTATGTGCCATCACTTCCACTGGTGTTTTTGTTAGGATATCGGAACCAAGAATATACTGTGGATAAGGCGCATCAAAAATGGCTAATAAATGAGTTTGATCTTCGGAAGCTTCCTCCCAATGCCACCAACCTTTCGGAATATTTGCTACTTCTCCAGGAGTAATTGTAATATCTTTTCTTTCATTTGTGAATGGATTAATAAATGAGACAACCACGCTTCCTGTAATACAGTAAACCAGTTCAGCTGCATTCGGATGATAGTGTGGTTCAACGACACGACCATTACTTAAATATATATCCAGCATTGACACGTCTCCAAGTGTATCTAATACATCTCTTCCTAGACGATTAATGTAGTTATTGTCATTACGAGTAAATAGGCGCTCCTGATTTACATCTAAAAAGTATTGTCTATTTGGATTTGAATAAAACTCCATTGGGGATAATCCTGCCATAAATACAACTCCAATCTTTAAATTTTCAATAGTAGCCTATGTAAAGAAGTGGTTGGTTGTGACAGATACCTAGATATATCAATTTAATTTTAAGTAATGATTTATTATATAATTTACTGTCAATTTGATGGTAGAATAAGAGGATTACTGTGCATTTTATAGACTAGGTTTGTTATATTTCTACATAATGAAAGAATGTAATGGAAAGATATAGAGATAGAGGAACGTGATTTTGGATGATTATCAAGAAAAGGAAGAAGCCAATTATATTGAATTCGTATGAATCAATATTGGCTAGATTGAGAAATGACTTTACGGAGAAAGAAATAATTGAACAACATTACTCCAAAAGTCATCGTCATTTTCTTGGTATGACTTCTGTTGATTTTTCTTTAAAAGCGATAGGAGCATCTTATACGATATTACATGAAGTGTATATTAAAGTTGAGAATCAATACTTAGAGGTAGATAACTTGATTATTACACCGCATACTATTTATATAATAGATGTAAATAATGATATCGTTGAACCTGCATTTGAATTTACTTCAGAACAAATTCAGAATGTGCCATACAAACCAAAGCTTATAATAGAAGATTTATTTCCATTCCAACAATTAGAAATTAAAAAAATTCAATTACAAAAATGGTTAGAGTCCCAAGAGGTATACAATTTATCGATAGAGGCTTTTATCGTCATAAGTGATCCAAAAATAATGATGAAGATTATGCAAGATACAATACCCATGAATGACTCGGTGATAATGGTAAATAAACTTCAGCAAAAAATAACGGATCTCGAACAGGAAAAATCGACTCATCCGCCAATCATTAATCATGAGAAGTTGGGAGATCGATTAAAATCTGTATGTAAAAAGAAGAAAATAAATATCTTGAAGAAATATAGAATCAAGGAAGGCGATGTCTTAACTGGAGTTGCATGCCCCGAGTGCGGGAAGTTAGGAATGCTCCGGTATAATGGGAAGTGGCAATGTCAGTCTTGTAAGCATACATCGAAACATGCTCATCGACAAGCATTGATGGATTATTATTATATTTTTCAACGTTCACTAACAAATAAAGAGGCTGCCAAATGGCTACATGTAACATCAAGGCATATTGTGAAATACTTATTGAAGAGTGCTAACTATGTATTTAATAAGAAACAACAGAAATGGTTTTTGAAATGATAAAGGGTTATCCGCATTTTGTAAAAAGGTGAGGGTAGCCTTTTATCTTTGTGGATATTTAAAGAAAAGAAATTTAAAAAAGATCTTAATCAAAAAACCCTCGTTCATCACGAGGGTTCGATTAGAAAATATACTATTAATAAAAACGCTTGAAGCTATCGAAGTGCTTGCTCCAGTATGAATTATCTAGACTTGTAATTTGTACGCCGCTAGAACCAGCATGGATGAACTGGTTATTACCAATGTAAATTCCTAAATGAGAGATACCAGATTTGTAAGTATTTTTAAAGAATACCAAATCACCTTTTTGTGGCGAATTCACATAATAGGAACGATCGAAATATCCTTGACTGGATGTACGAGATATTCCTTTGCCTGCTTTGTTATATACGTGATAGATAAAACCACTGCAATCAAATCCACTTGGTGTAGATCCTCCCCATACATAAGGAGTACCATTTAGACTTTTGGCCGTGCTGATTAATTTATCGACATTATAATCAACATCTGCATTGCTAGAAGAATTACTACTACTATTGCTATTGCCACTGCTTCCAGTAGAAGATACATTCAACTTCTGTCCAACTATAATTAGACTTGAATTTAAGTTATTCCATTTCTTTAAGTTTGATACGCTCGTATTATACTTCTTCGCAAGTGCGGATAATGTGTCACCTGATTTGACTGTATGTACCTTTGAGCTTCCTGAATTAGAATTACCACTATTTGAACTTCCTGAGTTGGAACCGGAGTTACTTGATCCAGAATTACTTGTACCATTTTTGCTTACAACAAACTTATCTCCTGGATAAATTAAAGTAGTTGAAAGGTTGTTCCATTTCATTAAGTTAGATAATGAAATACCATGTTTAGATGCAATTCCACTTAATGTGTCACCGCGCTTAACAGTGTATGTCGCGCTGCCTGAGGAATTGGAGTTAGAACTAGAATTACTAGAGTTTGAGTTACTAGAGCTTCCAGAACTAGACTTACTTGTTTTCAATACTTGATTTGGATAAATCACATCTGAAGATAAATTATTAATCGACTTCAAAGTGGAAACAGAAGTGCTATGTTGCTGAGCGATTTTCCATAATGAGTCCCCAGATTTTACTTTGTAAGATGCTGCTTCTGCTTCATCTACTGCAAAAAATGCCGATGCCACTACTGCACTTGCGGTAACTGAAAAAAAGATTTTCTTATTTGCCATTCGTAGTCCCCCTAGTTGAGTTTAATAATTGAAATCTGATTGTAATAAATACTTCTGCCTGATCGTAGATAAATCGTAGGAGAAGTCTGAAAGCATTAGGATGTCGTAGGTCTAAAGAAGCGAATCGATAGTTGTGAGATTGGTTGATTTTTAAATAATATCCAATTATTAACAATAATTTAATCATATTATACCGTTTTTTGACATAATTTTATAGATTCAGAGGTTATTTGTAATCTATTTGTAATATATAACATGGGAATTCAGTCGCGACTGGGTAATTCAGCCTAAAAAATAAACCTTATTTTCAAAACTTTATAAAATAAATATAGAATTCACATAGTAATATGATATAATTCGGTTTATAATGTCGTATCGTAGAGGATAATTTTGGTAGTTTTGTTGGTAATTGGTTTAAATCTAAACTCTATGAAGAGAATGGTAAAAGAGGTTGATCTATACTATCGAGTAAAGTGTGGAGATCTAGGTCGGCTCCTCTACTCTGAATTATGAAATTATTCTTTTTGTCATCATACCAAAGGTGACACAAAATATTGGAGGTACACAAATGGAAGAAACAATATCCCTCAAGGAAATCTTTGGGGTCATCAAGAAGCGCCTTTTATTAATTTTTACGTTTATTTTAGTCGCGGCGCTTGCAGCAGCAATTATAAGTTACTTTGTATTGACACCAAAATATGAAAATAGTTCACAGTTTATTGTAAATCAGAGCAACCAAGAACAAGCAAACCAATTTACCCAGACAGATATTCGTACGAATGTAGAAATCATTAATACATATAACGTTATTATTAAAAGTCCTGCAATTTTAGATACGGTAGCTGATGAATTACGATTAGATTTATCAAGTAGCCAGTTATCAGAGAAAATTAGTGTGACTAGTGAGGAAAACTCCCAAGTAGTTACCGTTACTGCAACAGACCCTGATCCTGTATTAGCGACTGATATTGCCAATACGACAGTTGACGTATTCCAAGAGGAAATACCACAAATTATGAATGTAGATAATGTCTCCGTTCTTTCTCAGGCAGAACTTGCAGAAGAACCTACACCAGTTGCTCCAAACCCAATCTTGAATATTGCAATTGCAATTGTATTGGGGGCGATGGTAGGCGTGGGTATCTCATTCTTACTAGAGTACCTAGATAATACGATTAAGACAGAACAAGATATTGAGAAGCAATTGAATATCCCTGTGTTAGGTGTAATCTCTCATTTAGACGAAAAGGATATTCGTAATGAACAGTTCTCACGTGGAACTTCCAAAAATGCAGTAAGGGGTGGTCTGGATGGCGCGAAAAAAACTGTCTAACATCAACAATAAGATGCGTCACTTAATCACAAAGATAAATCCACGTTCACCGATATCAGAACAATATCGTACCATCCGTACGAACCTGCAATTCGCTTCAGTTGATCATGAAATAAGGAGTATCCTGCTTACTTCTGCAGGTCCTTCAGAAGGAAAATCAATGACAACTGCAAACTTGGCAATTGTGTATGCACAGCAAGGAAAGCGTGTCCTATTAGTAGACGCGGATTTACGTAAACCAACCATTCATTATACGTTCCGATTAGATAATCTTCGTGGTCTTAGTAATATCTTAGTAGGGGAAACATCGATGCAAGATGCTGTGGAGTCAAGCGATGTAGAAAATCTGGATCTTATCTCTTGTGGTCCAATTCCTCCAAACCCCTCTGAATTATTAGGATCGAAACGTATGCAATTCTTTATCGAAGAAGCGAAGCAACATTATGATGTAGTCATTTTTGATATGCCACCAGTACTAGCGGTAACAGATGCACAAGTGATGTCCAACTTTGTAGACGGTGCGATTCTTGTCGTTCGTAGTAAACGAACAGATAATGAAGCAGCCAATAAAGCCCTCGAAGCATTGGAATCAGTTAACGCAAACGTGCTAGGAGCTGTGTTAAATGATCGTGATAAGAAAGATGCGAACTACTATTATTACTATGGAAGTTAAGTGAAAAAAGGAGCGCAACCATTCTGTGATGCGCTCCTTCTTTATTATTACCACTGTAAGGGGTTGTCGTGTAGATGTGACGTCATAGCTCGGAGTACACTTTTCAAAGTCATCGGAATCTCCAGATGAATCTATGACTTTTTAATGACTGAAAATCCTAGAAATTTACTTGGATTTTTGCTACAATTACGTGTGGTAAATTTTTCCTATTTAGGAATCTCGTTATATACCTTAAGACATACAAATATGCAAGTTAATTATTGTATTAGTCATAAGAGTACCGTATAATAGATTTTAATAGTTTAACAATTCAAATAATTGATATGAAAATATTTTATAGAAAGGAAGGTTTTTCAACATGATAGATATCCATACACATATTTTACCTGGCGTCGATGATGGTGCAAAAACAGAAGAAGATAGCATCGCAATGGCAAAACAAGCAGTTAATCAAGGCATCACGACAATCGTCGCGACACCACATCACCGGAATGGTTCATATTTTAATGACAAATCTTCCATTGTTCATAATGTGAATATATTAAATCAATTATTATCCGATCACCACATTCCATTGGAAATTTTGCCGGGACAAGAGACTCGAATAAATGGAGATATGATTATTGACATAGATGCAGATGATTTATTGCCAATTAATTATTCGAAGTATCTATTTGTCGAATTTCCATCAGCCAGTGTGCCTCGTTATGCTAAGCAAATGTTATTTGACATTCAAATGAAAGGGTATACTCCAGTAATCGTACACCCGGAAAGAAATCAAGAATTGATGGAACAGCAAGATAAGCTATACAACTTTGTGAAAAATGGTGCCCTTACACAAGTAACAGCGGCAAGTCTCATTGGTAAATTTGGGAAAGATATTCAGAAGTATGCCAACCAATTAATCGAATGTAACCAGACACACTTCATAGCATCAGATGCACATAATATTAAATCTCGTAAATTTGTGATGGCTGAAGCATTTGATCATGTAAGAACTAAATTTGGCAATGATTACGTATATATCCTTCAGGAAAATGCGCAATTACTTGTAAACAATAGTAATGTTAACCGAATGGAACCAACACAACCGAAAAAAAAGAAATTTCTAGGACTCTTTTAAAACAACAAGAAGGAATTCTTCTAAGGGGAAATTAACAGGGAGAATTTTCATTTACAACAGGATTTATTCATATGCAATTCTGGGGGGAAGCGCATACTGATTAAAGGGGTAGTTTAGCATGAAAGTATTATTAGTCGAGAATGGAAAAGAAGATCAAGTCAATCTAAAAGATTATTTGAAACAAGTTGACACACTTACATTAATCGAGCAAAATTCTATTAATAAACTTGATGGGAATGCTATTGAACAGTCTATCCCGGATATGGTTATTTTACATGAAGAATATATTGATAATGACACCCTTCAACAAGCAAAAAAGGTAAAACAAGTATTACCATATAGCAAAGTAATCCTCATCTATAACACACCAAATAAAGAACAATTACTGCAAGGAATGCTTATTGGATTAGATGCAGTAATTCCGTATGAATTATTTATCAATCAAAGTATTGAGACTTTACGTATTGTTCAAGCTGGAGCTACTGTTTTTCCTTTTGAGGTAAATGGAATCGTTTCAGAGCAATTAAAGGAAGTTGTCATCGATAAAAAAGAATTATTTCAAGAGAAAATCAAACAACATGGTATTCGTCTAACAAAAAGAGAAGTGGATATTGCTTATCTTTTAATGACTAACCATACAAATCTACAAATAGCTTCTAAATTATTCCTTGGTGAAGGTACTGTAAAAAACTATATTAGTGAAATTTATAACAAATTAAATATCCATAATCGATCTAAAACAATTGAATTTTTAATGGAGATTTTCCAATCAGAGGAATATTTTTCTAAAAGTGACTTTTTATGACAAAAAGTCACTAATTATATGATTGGGTCTATAGTATGATGTATATACATCTTTTAAATAGATGATTATTGAAGTAAGGCGGAAAAAGTATGATAGAGGTTGTGTATGTAAGTAACGGTAAAGAACAAAAGCAATATATACATAGACTTTTAGAACGTAAGGCTGTACAAGTATTGTCATGGGATAGGAAAATCACGGATCGTATCTTAAGCTATAGTCCCGATGTTGCTATATTTGATGTGGAATCGCTCTCGTATGAAGAATTGTTGGAGAAAATGACCATTATTAAAGAAATGCAACCTGATATTAAGATTATCTTTCTAGTCCAAACCATCCTTGAAAAAGAAATGTATACAATGATTGATAGTCAGGTGGACAGTATTCTCGAAAAATATCAAATGAAAGAGAATGAACTACGGCAAGTTATCAACCATTTACAACATGATTATTTTTATTTGCCAATATCCGTTCATAAAAGTTTGCTGGAGCGGGTGCAGGAATTGAAAAAAACGAATTTCGATATTTTTTATCAGAAGTTAACCGACAATGGTATTGAAATTAGCATTAAAGAAGCGCATGTCGCTTATCGTGTAAAGGAAGGGTTAAGAAATCTTAACATTGCAAGTGAATTAGGCATTACAGAAGGAACAGTAAAGATTCACGTAAGTAATCTGTACCGAAAGTTGCATATAAAGGGTCGACGAAATATGATAGAATTTTTAAATGATTTAAAATCTGACTCTTTCATCGATAAGGAAAATAAAGAATTTAATGTTATTTCATAATTGCATAAGAAAGGGATGTGCATAGATGTCGTATAGGCAAAGGTTAGGATTGCTAATTTTGCTTGATTCAGCAATTGTCAGTACTGCCATTTTCATTGCTTTTTGGGTCGTGTATCCAGCGTATCCAGGAGTACTCCTAGGAGAAGAATTATGGGTAAGTGCAATTGCATTACTCGTATTCCACCATGTATTTGCATTCATTTATAAGTTATATAACAAAGTATGGGCCTATGCTAGTGTACGAGAATTACTAGCGATCGTACAAGCAGTAACGCTTACTGTTTTATCTGTTGCAGTTGTACAATTAATAACCAATGGAATGGTTTATCGTCGAGCTTTAGTAATTACGTGGCTATTACATATTGTGTTAATTGGCGGTTCTCGATTTATGTGGAGAATTGTTCGAGATCGTTATATTAAAAAAAATATGGATCAAAAACGTACTCTAATCATTGGTGCTGGGTCAGCAGGAGCAATGATTGCTCGTCAGCTTCAAAATGATCACCAACAATCAGAGATTTACCCGGTTGCCTTTATTGATGATGATTTAGCGAAGCAAAAGATGGAAGTATATAATCTTCCTGTTGTCGGCAGAGCAAAAGATATACCAGATAAAGTAAAGGATCTTGAGATTGAACATATTGTTATTGCTATTCCATCTTTGAAAAATGGTGAATTAAAGAGAATTGTCGAGCTTTGTGGGGAAACAGAAGCAAAAGTACAAATGATTCCGAAGATCGAAGACTTGATGATGGGGAAAGTATCCGTCAGTCATTTGAAGAATGTGGAAGTAGAGGATCTCTTAGGTAGAGAGCCGGTAAAACTAGATATTGAAGCAATATCTGAGTATGTGACAGGCAATACGGTGATGGTAACAGGAGCTGGAGGATCGATTGGTTCGGAAATATGTCGCCAAGTGATGCGATTCACACCTCAGAAAATCTTATTAGTAGGTCATGGAGAATACAGCATTTATAACATTGATATGGAATTAAACAACCGCTATTCAGATTCTGAGATTGATATCGTCCCAATTATTGGTGATGTACAAGACCGAGACCGTATGTATCAAATTATGCAAGAGCATCACCCGTCAGTTGTTTATCACGCTGCAGCACATAAGCATGTTCCGTTGATGGAATACAACCCACATGAAGCGATTAAGAATAATGTTATCGGAACGAAAAATGTTGCCGAAGCAGCCGATGCATTTGGCGTCAGCACATTTGTAATGGTATCAACCGATAAAGCAGTAAACCCCACCAATGTGATGGGGGCAAGTAAGCGAATAGCAGAAATGGTCGTGCAAGATTTAGCTGCACAAAGTAGTACAAAATTTGTCGCAGTAAGATTTGGTAACGTTCTTGGTAGTCGAGGAAGTGTTATACCGCTTTTTAAGAAGCAAATGGAACAAGGGGGACCAATTACGGTTACCCATCCTGAGATGACCCGTTACTTTATGACAATTCCTGAAGCGTCGAGATTAGTTGTACAGGCAGGAACCCTTGCCAAAGGTGGAGAAATCTTTGTACTTGATATGGGGAATCCAGTCAAGATTGCTGATCTTGCAAAGAACTTAATTCGTTTATCAGGGTATAGTGAAAACGAAATGGAAATCAAATATACAGGGATTCGTCCTGGAGAAAAAATGTTCGAGGAATTACTAGGTGAAGAGGAAGTGTTCCCTGAGCAAGTATATGAAAAGATTTATGTTGGACGAACTGTAGAAGTAGACCAGCAATTGATTACGAACCTATTAATCCATTTTGAAGGATTTAATACAGAAACATTAAAAGATGAAATGATGAATATTGTCTTTGCTGAGCGTCGAATTTTGGAAACGATGAAAGCTTAAATGTAACGTATAGGGGTGTATATATGAAAACGGTAAAAAAAGCAATTATACCTGCAGCAGGATTAGGTACACGATTCTTACCTGCAACAAAAGCAATGCCAAAAGAGATGTTACCAATAGTAGATAAACCGACGATTCAATATATTATTGAAGAAGCAATTGAATCAGGGATTGAAGATATTATTATAGTTACTGGAAAAGGGAAGCGCGCCATTGAGGATCACTTTGATCATAACTTTGAACTGGAAGATAATCTAGTAAAGAAAGAAAAGTTTGATTTACTAGATAAAGTAAATCATGCTTCAAATGTTGACCTTCATTACATACGACAAAAGGAACCTAAAGGCTTAGGTCATGCTGTATGGTGCGCGCGTAAGTTTATTGGTGATGAACCATTCGCCGTTTTACTCGGAGATGATATCGTACGTGCAGAAACTCCCGGATTACGCCAGTTAATCAACCAATATGAAGAAACACAAAGCTCGGTTGTTGGTGTCCAACAAGTACCAGAAACTGAAACACATCGATATGGAATTGTGGATCCAAGTACAATTGAAGGTCGTCGTTACAAAGTAAATCACTTTGTCGAAAAACCAGCACAAGGCACTGCACCTTCGAATCTAGCAATTATGGGAAGGTATGTATTTAATCCAGAGATTTTCCAATACCTTGATAAGCAACAGATTGGTGCAGGTGGAGAAATTCAATTAACCGATGCGATACAAATGCTAAATGAAGTTCAAGCTGTCTACGCATATGATTTCCAAGGAAAGCGATATGACGTAGGAGAAAAATTAGGGTTTGTGAAAACTACCATCGATTTGGCGTTAGAGAATGCCGAAATAAAAGATGAGTTGTTTAGATATTTAGAAGAGAAAGTATCGGAGAAAGTAAAATATTAAAACTCATAGTGGAGGAATCCATCATGCTATTTAAAGTAATCAAACGTTTCATGGATATAGCCCTTTCTTTACTAGGGCTTATCCTTTTGTCTCCATTATATATAGTCCTTATTATCTCCATTAAGATAGATTCTAAAGGACCAATTTTATTTAAGCAAAAACGTGTTGGTATTGAGAAGTCTCACTTCTACATACTAAAATTCCGTACCATGCGTGTAGATACACCAAAAGATACACCGACTCATTTACTTGCAGATCCTGACCAATATATTACTAAGGTTGGGAAATTCTTAAGAAAGACATCGCTTGATGAGTTACCACAAATCTGGAATATATTTATAGGAGATATGAGTGTCATTGGCCCTCGTCCTGCTTTATGGAATCAGTATGACTTAATTGCAGAAAGAGATAAATATCGAGCGAATGATGTACGACCAGGTTTAACGGGTTGGGCACAAATAAACGGACGTGATGAACTTCCAATTGATATCAAATCAAAACTCGATGGTGAGTATATTCAACATATGGGAATCAAAATGGATATTCGATGTTTCTTTGGTACATTTCTAAGTGTGTTACGAAGTGATGGCGTTGTAGAAGGTGGCACTGGAAGGACTTCAAATAATGATGAAAAAGAAACAACAGGGAGTACATGACAAAATGAAGCGAGTACTAATTACAGGCAAGAATAGTTATGTTGGTAATTCCTTTGCCGATTGGGTGAAAGATGACCCAAACTTCAAAGTGGATAAGATAAGTTTAAGGGAAGATACATGGAAGGAACATGATTTTTCTAGTTATGATGTAGTTTTGCATGTGGCAGGGATAGCTCACCAGAAAGAAACAAAAAAAAATAAAGAAATTTACTATAGGGTAAACAGAGATTTAACGATAGAAATAGCTAATAAAGCAAAAAGTGAAGGTGTACTCCATTTCATTTTTATAAGTTCTATGAGTGTTTATGGTATTGAGAAAGGGAAAATAGATGAAGGATCACTATTAAACCCTAAAACAAATTATGGAAAATCAAAGTTACAGGCAGAAGAATTTATAAAAACTATTCGTGATAATGTTTCTTTTAAAGTTTCTATTTTAAGGCCACCTATGATATATGGAAATGAATGTAAAGGGAATTATCAAAAGTTATCAAAAATAGCAAAATTCACACCATTTTTCCCTAAATATTCTAATGAAAGAAGTATGATATACGTTGATCATTTATCTATATATATAAAAATTGTAATGGAAAGAGAAAAAGAAGGGGTACTTCTTCCACAAAATATGCAATATGTAAATACCACTAAACTAGTTGAGGCAATTTCCAAAGTAAATGAAAAAAAGCTATTCATAATAGGCAATTTTAATTGGTTAATTTCTTTTTTAAGCGATAGGATATCAGTATTTACTAAGGTATTTGGAGATTTAAAATATAATAATAGTGAAGATGATATTAATCCTAATGAGTACAATATATATAACTTTAATGAAACAGTTAAGATTACTGAAAAAGTAAATAGGAGATAATACAATGAATCCTTCTATAACAGTATTAATGAGTGTATATAATGATGGTGAGTATCTAGAAAAATCTATAGAAAGTATATTAAATCAAACATATACTGACTTTGAATTTTTAATTTATGATGATCTTTCAAGTGATTGTAGTAGAAATATTTTAGAGAAGTATGCCAAACAAGATGATAGAATTAAATTGATATTAAATAGTACAAATAAAGGATTAAGTTATAATCTAGCTAGAGGAGTATCTAAAGCTAAAGCTCCAATTATTGCTAGAATGGATGCTGACGATATTGCTTTTTCTAATAGATTAGAGGTTCAGATGAAAGAATTTAAAGAAGACCCGTCATTAGATCTTTTAGGAAGTTATGTCAAAGATATTGATGATAAAGGAAATGAAATTGAAATTAGAAAAGTACCACTAAGTAAAGAAAGAATAAACAAATTAATTTGGGCATGTCCATTTATACATCCAACTGTTATTTTCAAAAAGAAAGCTATTGAAATGGTAGGTTCATATAATCCAACATTGAGAAAGAGACAGGATTATGATTTGTGGTTTAGGTGTAAAGCTCATGGTTTAAATTATAAGAATATAAACAAACCATTATTATATTATAGATTTACTGATAGCTACTATAAAAAGAATAACTATAAAGTTCAGTTTGATCAGGCAGTTATGGGATACAAGGGTTGTGTTATTTCAAAGGCTTCGCCTATAGCATATATTGGGATTACCTTTACTTTGATAAAAGGGGTTCTTCCTATTAAAATACGTAAACCTTTAACTGAATTAACTAGGAAAATAGATCCGAGAAGAAATTAAGGTAGGGTGTAGAATGTTAAGTAAATTAGAGAACAGTTTAAATGATGGATTAAATAAATTTCCTGTTGTGAAAAAAATATTAAAACGGACATATCAAATTGGAATGTATACAATATCGAAAAAAATAAAATATGAAGGTGATTTAGAAAGAGTAACTCCAGATGACGAAAAAGAATATTTTTTTGGTTATTATGATAAGTCTCCTTGGGATGCCACTGATAGATATATGCTATGTTTAAGAGTGAATAATACAACTAAATCTACTGCACCAAAAGAAAGTGCTGATATTATTTTAATTGATACTGAGGATAATAACAGTTATAGAAAGTTAGCTGAAACTAAAACTTGGAATGTTCAACAAGGATGTATGTTGCAATGGTTAGGACCAGATTACAGTAATAAAATTATATACAATGATTTTCGAAATGAGAATTATTGTTCAATTATTCTAGATATTAATACAAATGAGGAAAGAATTATTGATAAACCAGTATACAGTGTTTCCAGTGATGGAACCACTGCACTCACTTTAGATTTTTCTAGATTACATAGATTAAGAAAAGGTTATGGATATTCAAATCTTGAAGAAGAAACAAAGAATGAAAAATTGCCAAATAAAACTTGTGTTTGGAAGATAGATTTATTAAGTGGAAAAGTAGAAGATATATTAAAATATACAGATTTTTATAATTTTGAAACTAGGTCTGAGATGGTAGATGCAGAACATAAGGTGAATCATTTAATGATAAATCCAAGTGGTAATAGGTTTATGGTATTACATCGTTGGATAAAGGGAACTGAAAGGTTCACACGATTAGTTACAGTAAATATAGATGGATCAAATATGTATAATTTAAGTGATGATAACATGACATCACACTGTTACTGGAAAAATGATGAAGAAATAATAGCTTTTGCAAGAAAAGAAAAGCACGGTAATGGTTATTATTTAATGAGAGATCAATCATCCAATTATGAAAAGAAATGGCCGGAGCTTAGTATGGATGGTCACCCAAGTTATTCTCCTGACGGTGATTCAGTAGTTACTGATACTTATCCCGATAGAGCTAGAGTCTCAACGATTTATATAATAGATAATGAAAATAATATTAGTAGAGTTGCTAGATTATTTTCACCATTTAATTATGATAATGATGTAAGATGTGACTTGCATCCAAGATGGAGTAGAAATGGAAAAAAGATTTGTTTTGATTCTGTATTTGAAGGAAAGCGAAGACTTTATATCATTAATGAAAAAAGGAGCAGTTTAGTTAATGAATGAATACATAACTGATCTTGTAAGTGTAATTATACCTACTTATAAACGAGCTGATAAATTAAAAAAAGCTATTGATAGTGTACTCAATCAAACTTATGAAAAAATCGAATTATTAGTGGTTAACGATAATGAACCCGATGATAATTTTTCCATTAATTTAGAACAGTTAATATCATCAATTGATGATTCTCGTATAACTTTAGTTCATCAAGAAAGACACATAAATGGAGCCGCTGCGAGAAATGCTGGTATAAATAGAGCTAGGGGTGAATATATTGCTTTTTTAGATGATGATGATACTTGGGTGAAGGAGAAACTTGAAAAGCAAATTAAAGTTTTTAGAAACAATCCCAAAATAGGATTAGTTACAACAGGTGTAACTTATATATATGTGAATGAAAATATTACTTATGAAAGTATACCTAAATCGAACGGAGATGTCTCTAAAGATATTTTGATTTCTAATTGTGTCGGAGGAACACAAGCTATAGTAAAAAAAGCAATTATTGAAGAAGTGGGAGGTTTTGACGAAAAACTTAGAGCCTTACAAGATTATGAATTATGGATTCGAATATGTCAATTAACTAAGGTAGCTACTGTAAAAGAACCTTGTATTAACTATTATAATTTTAGAGGAACAAATCAAATTTCTCAAGTAACAAAAAATTATGAAGAATCCTTCCAATATATTAGTGAAAAACATTCTAAGCTAATAAACACATTAACTACTAATGATATAAAAATTAGGAAGAATGCAACATATTTACTTCTTGCAAATAAAGCAATGAGAAATAATAATAAAAAGTCTGCTTTGAAATTTATATTAAAAGCTCTTAAAAATAAATTTTCCATTAAAGCTATTTTATACGGTATAATGGCTATATTTGATTACAAATACGTATTAAAAGCTAGAAAGAAAATGAGTATTTAAAACTATAATCTAGCTAAGAGGTGAAAATATATTGTACGCATTAATTCAAGATGATGATTTAAAATCTAGAAAATGGTCTGAGGAAATTCAAGGAATAGAATTACATACAATGACTGGATCTACAAACTTAATACCAATTCATATTATTACTCAAATTTTAAAGAGAAAAATAAAGCCTGAAGCTGTAATTTTAAGATATTTAAATGACGCAAATTCTTTTCTTAAAACAATAATTAGGTTAATAACAAATATTATCACTTTATTAATAACTAAGTTATTTGGAATTAAATTAATTTGGATTTGTCATAATGTAGATAAAGAATCAAAAGAATATTATTCTTATATTGTAAATGTTAGAAGGAAACTTGTATCTAAATTTTCATATAAAATACTTGTAACAGACAAATATTTAGTTAAACATGCATCTCGAATTCTAAATGTAAATCAGTCAAAAATAGATTATATTACATTTGGAAGACCAAATTTAAATAGATACATCACTACAAAAGATGATTTACATCAAAGAATAACAAATTTTATAAAAAATAACAATGAGGATAACACCATCATAGGATATTCAATAGGAAACCCAAATTTAAAAGTAATACAACCTTTTTACACTAATGAATTAATTAAAAAAGCAGATGAAAATGGTATAAAATTAAAAATAATTTTAGGTGGTCCAATAGGTGATTTTATAAAAAAACAAGATTTTAATACATATAGTGATTTATTATCGAACCCCAGTGTTCTTTTTTTGGATGGTAAGATTAATTTAAATGAACTATATATTTCTAAGTATATAGATTTTTATTGGAGAATTTATGACGATTATTCTGTACCATTTACAATATATAATGCAGCTTATCTAAACAAACCAACTTTAACTATGGATAAAGGTTTTTTAAAAGAGATGGTGTCGAGTTACGGTCTTGGAGAGGTGTTAGATTCTAACATGTCTAATCTTGAAAATGCTATAAATGAACTTAACAAAGATAGAACTAAAGAATATAAAGAGTTTATTGATACACATAATTGGTCTTTTGGGGCAAGAAAACTTTATAATATCATTACTAATTAAGTTATATAACATATTATATTAAATTGAATATCTGAAAGTTTTAGAGTATTATAACAAAATATTATAAATAATTCTTTTAAATACTATAATTTTTAAGAATTAAATGAGGTATTTTTAATGAAATTTGATAAATTTTTATCTATAAATTTAGGAATAATCTACTCGTTTTTCTCTTTGGGATTAAGTGGGTATGATTTGGGATTGTATTCATTTTTAACAATGAGAACTATCGCTCTTTCTTTATTATTAACATGTCTATGCTTTGTCTTCATTTATGAAAAAGGATTTAATTTTATACTGAATCAATACTTTTATATAATACTTAGTGTACTTTTTCTTATCTTTTTTTGGATTTTATTATCATATCTCTTTTCTGAATATCAAAACTTGGTAAGTATTACAGAAATTCTAGCATGGCTTACAATTCCGATATGTATGATATTAACATACAAAATTATAAAATATTTTAAACTAGATATTTTCATGAAATCAGTTGTTCTTATACAGGTTATAGCACTAGTTACGATATTTGTTTGGAGCGTAGCTAATGTTGGTGATCCTACTAATTATATTGGAATTAGGTTATTTATAAATGGAAATCTTGAAGTAGGGTTAAATAGATTTTTAAATGGTGTTATGTTTTTGAATGTAATTTCCCTCATTATAATTTTAGGAATATATAATTCTAGTAAGTTTATATATTTATTGTCACTGATAAATGTTTTTTTATCTTTTTATTTGTCTTTTATTAGTGGCTCTAGACAGTCTTTAATAGCCCTTTTTCTGTCCATTTTTGTGATTATAGTTATAAATCGTTATATGAGAGGAGAAAAAGGAGTTAACTTTAAGGGAATTATATTTACTAGTGTATCTATAATTCTAATTATAAATTTATTTCAAATTGAAGGAGTTAGCAAATGGATTGAAGAAAGGTTTATTGATAAAACAACAGAACAGTTGACAACAGGTGATATAAGAACTGATATCTATGAAGAAGCATTATATGATGCAAAAAATAATCTCATTTTTGGAACCGGTCCTGGAACATATCATCAAGTATCATCAATAGGAATGCATACTCATAATGGATATCTTTATATGTTGAATAACTTTGGTGTAATACCTGTGGTATTGATAGTATTTTTATTTTCTTCTCTAGCACTGAAAGGGATAAATAAAAAGCATATTATTAATAACAACCAAAAAAGAGATACATTTATTGTTATCTTTAGTACGTTCATAGTTTTTATATTTATGAATTTATTTAATGATTTAATAACAATGCTCTCTTTTTGGATTGCTATAGTTATAATAATTGATTGTTTTAATATTCATTCGAAGAAATATGTTGACTCTACAATATAATTAGACACTTTGATTCTCTCAAATAAGTATTACTACCATAAACGTAGAAAAGAAAGGTGCAGGTAATGAAAACCAAAATAATAATGTTGCTAAAAAAGCCCTTTGTAAAAAGTGTTGTAATAATGGCAACAGGAACCATCGGAGCTCAAATTATAAAAATGGGCTTTTCACCGATTATTACTCGTTTATATGGTCCTGAAGCGTTTGGGATAATGGGGGTTTTTATAAGTGTTATCCAAATAATTATTCCTATAGCTGCTTTAACATACCCATTTGCTATTGTGCTACCAAAGAATGATATAAATGCGAAGAAGTTAATGAAATTATCCATTATTCTTTCTTTAGTAATTGCAGTTATCATTCTAAGTATATTATTAATATTTAATAAACAAATAATAAGTATATTTAATTTAAAAAATATTTCAAATTTTTTATTTTTAATTCCTTTAGTGGTTTTACTTACTACATTTATGCAGGTATTTGAACAATGGTATATAAGAAAAAAACAATTTAAAGTAAATGCAAAAGTAACTTTTTATCAGACTCTTATTATCGAATCTGGCAAAATAGGAGTAGGTGTCTTTTATCCATTTGCTTCAGTATTGGTTATTTTTACAGTGTTAACAAATGGAATTAAAGGATTATTACTGGGTATATTCGGTAGAAAAACAGAGTTGAAATATGAAGAAGAAGAAGTATTGTCAATGAAATCACTAGCAAAAAAATATAAAGATTTTCCCATCTGGAGAGCTCCTCAAAAGTTAATTGATGCTACTACGCAAACTTTACCTGTTTTTATGTTAACAAGTTTCTTTAGCCCTTTATCAGCAGGGTTCTATACACTGTGTCGCTCAGTATTAACAATTCCATCTACCTTCATCGGTGATGCTGTTGGAAATGTGTTTTATCCAAGAATCAATGAAGCTGCACATAAAAAAGAAAACCTAAATAAATTAATTAAGAAAGCAGTTTTGTCACTATCATGTATAGGTGTTTTACCATATGGACTAATTATAATATTTGGTCCATGGCTTTTTAGTTTTATATTCGGGAGTGAATGGGTAATTGCAGGAGAGTATGCTAGATGGTTAGCGTTATGGCGTTTCTTTAGATTCATAAATGAGCCTTGTATAAAAACATTCCCTGTATTAAACGCCCAACCTCTACATTTTAAAATTACTGTAATACAAACGGTTTCAGGTTTAATAGCATTGGGAAGTGGTTTCTATTTTTTTAAGAACGACACAATAGCTATTGCTTTATATTCATTATCTGGTTCCATTTTTAATATTATTATAATTATTACTTCACTATATATAAGTAATAAGTTTGATGCTAGTAATATAATAAAGTAGTTGATTTTGATAATAAATTATTAGTTAACAATACCAAGGAGGAAAAATTATGAAAAACCTAGCAGTAGCCGGCACAGGCTACGTCGGCCTAGTAACCGGCGTATGCATGGCAGAGAACGGGCACAACGTAACATGTGTAGATATTGACGAACAAAAAGTTAAAATGATGCAAGAAGGTAGAACACCAATCTATGAAACAGGTTTAGAAGAGTTAATGGTAAAGAACATAGAAGCTGGACGTTTGCATTTTACTACAGATTATCAATCTGCTTATAAGAGTGCTGAAGCGGTTTTCATTGGAGTAGGGACTCCTGAAAGAGAAGATGGTTCTGCCAATCTATCATACATAGCTACTGTTGCGAGACAAGTTGCAGAGTCTATCGAGAATGACTGTTTAGTAGTGGTTAAATCTACTGTGCCAGTAGGAACGAATGATAAAGTAGAACAATTCATTAAAGATTTTCTTATTAAAGATGTACGCGTAGAAATTGCTTCGAATCCAGAGTTTCTTGCACAAGGTTCAGCTGTGAAAGATACATTGGAAGCAGATCGTATTGTGATTGGAACTGAGAGTGAATGGGCAGAGAAAATATTGACAGATATTTACGAGCCATTTGGTCTTCCAATTGTCTCGGTAAATAGAAGATCAGCAGAGATGATTAAGTATGCATCCAATGATTTTCTTGCATTAAAGATTTCCTATATGAATGATATTGCGAACCTTTGTGAGTTAGTAGGGGCAGATGTTCAGGATGTTGCTAGAGGAATGAGCTTCGATGACAGAATAGGGAGTAAATTCTTAAATGCCGGAATAGGATATGGTGGTTCTTGTTTCCCGAAAGATACGAAAGCGCTTGAATACATTGCTCGTCAAAATGGTTATGATTTAAAAACAGTGAAGGCAGCCATTGATGTAAATACAGGGCAAAAAACAATGCTTTATAACAAAGCAAGCAAACGATTAATTACATTTAGTGGACTAAAAGTTGCAGTGCTTGGCTTAACATTCAAACCAGGTACGGATGATTTGCGTGAGGCACCTTCATTAGAGAATATTCCAATGTTGTTGTCTGAAGGAGCAAACATATATGCATATGACCCAGTTGGAGCGGAAAATTTTGCTAAAGTTCATCTAGAAGGAAAACATGGAATTGGAAGTATTACGTATGTTTCTAATCCAGAACATGCACTAGAAGACGCTAATGTGTGCTTTATCTTTACAGAATGGGGAGAGATAAAAGAAGTATCTCCACAAAAATTTGCAGACTTAATGCGAACTCCGCTTGTGTACGATGGACGAAATATTCATCCAGTCAGTGAAATGGTAAGAGCTGGTGTTGAGTATTATTCAGTTGGAAGACCGTCAACTGTTGACACACAAGCAAAGGAGTTGGAAATCGTTGACTAGAGAAAGCAAGGTATATTTAATTACTGGAGCAGCGGGATTTATCGGATATTATTTATCTAAAAGACTATTAGATCAAGGATTCAACGTAGTAGGATTAGATAATGTAAATGATTATTATGATGTGAACCTTAAAGAAACGAGACTAAAATTATTACAACCTTACGATAAATTTACGTTTATTAAAGGTGATATTTCAGATAAAGAAATGGTACTTCGTATATTTGAAGAGTACAAGCCATCCTTTGTAGTGAACTTAGCAGCACAAGCTGGTGTTCGGTATTCCATAGAGAACCCAGATGTATATATGCAAAGTAATGTGATTGGTTTTTATAACATATTAGAAGCTTGTCGTCACCATTCTGTAGAACACTTAATTTATGCATCATCAAGTTCCGTGTATGGAGCTAATAAAAAAGTGCCGTTTGAAGAAACGGACTTTGTGGATAATCCGGTATCACTTTATGCATCTACGAAGAAATCAAATGAGTTAATGGCCCATACATACAGTCATTTGTATGGTATCGCAGCAACTGGCTTACGGTTTTTTACAGTCTATGGGCCAATGGGTAGACCAGATATGGCTTACTTTGGTTTTACCAATAAGTTATTTAACGGAGAACCTATTCATATCTTTAACAACGGAGACTTTGAAAATGACTTATATCGTGACTTCACCTACATCGACGATATTGTAGAGGGAATTGAACGATTGATTTCCTATAGCCCTGAAGGTGAAGTTCAACATAAGGTATACAATATAGGGAATAGTAACCCGGAAAAATTAATGGTATTTATCGAGACACTAGAGAAATGTTTGAGCAATTCTCTTAGTGAAAAAATAGAATTTGAAAAGCATTTTGAACCTATCAAAGCAGGTGATGTACCAGTAACCTATGCATCTACAGAGCAATTACAAGATGCTGTAGGATTTAAACCGCAGACTTCTATTGAAGAAGGATTGCAACTATTCACTGATTGGTATGTGGAGTATTATGGTGTTAAAGCGAAAGTATAACTGCATTTATTTAGAGAGGTGAATGAAAATTCATCTCTCTTTCTTTTATATGAAAGGATGATACAAGAGGGTTAATTATCTATTTAATCGCTTTTATTATTTTAATTTCTTTAGATTTTTATTGTTTATAAAATTATTGGACCACTAGTGGATCGATTAGATTTATAGTATACAACAACTGACCCCTCCCTAGTGGTATGTTTTCTCTTGCAATGTAAATTCATATTGTTATTTGAATATTTTCCATAACTAACAGCATAAAATCCCAAGGGAGGTGTAAAAGACGGACTAGCCGTTAATGAAATCTTTAAAAGGATGAAAGATGGTTAAAGTTGCGAAAAATAATTGAAAAAGAACAAAGCGAGGTGTAATAAATGAAAAGAATTTATATGATTTTTATCAGTACACTATTAATCTTCAGTTTTCTATCTTTTTCAACTGTGTCAGCAGAAACTCAAAACATAAAAAAAAGCCTGGATGAACGAATAAGTGAATTAATATATTATTATGGTGAAGAAGCACGTACAGACGTTTTAAGAACGCTCGATCTAATGGAAGAAGAATTTCCGGAAGATTATAAAATATGGAATTCAGTCATTGAACAGTGGGACTGGATTGAGAATGAAATGGAAGAAAATTTAAATGTAGCTCCTGATGGATTGCCAGAAGATGATAGCCATGTATTTGTTGTCTTAGGATTTGCTTTAGATAGTAATGGTGAGATGGAAGACGAATTAATTGGTAGATTAGAAGTTGCTCTAAATAGTGCAGAAAAATACCCTAATGCTTATGTTCTAGTAACCGGAGGAGTAGAGAAAAATGGTTGGACTGAAGGCGATCGAATGCATGACTGGTTAGTGGATCATGGTCTTTCTGAAGACAGAATCATTGTAGAAAATGAAAGCTCAAATACTGTTGAAAACGCCTCGAATAGTTTTGAGATTTTGTACAATCAATACGATGATATAGATTCATTTTCTATGATTACCAGCCAATATCACTTGAAGAGGAGCAGTATATTCTATTACACCATGTCTCAGCTAAAAGCTAAAGAACTTCAAAAATCTCCCATTGAGTTTTTGGGAGAGGGTAATGCTGGTTGGTATCGAGAAGATAAAACAGAAGAACCACTTTCTTTAAAAATAAGAGGAATGTATCAAATAGCCGGGGTAGAGCAATCTACAGACTTGCCAATTTCTCAACTAGAGGAATTGGAGATTGAGGGTGGTTTAGAATACATCTTACATGAAAAATTAAAAGTAAACGTTTATGCAAGATATGATAATGGTTACAAACGAGATGTTACCGAGTTTTCAGAGATTACAGGTTTCGATTCAACTATAATAGGCGACCAAGAACTAACCATTCATTATGAAGAAAACGGCAAAACAATAGATAAAAATATAAATGTTAGTGTTGAAGCGCCATCCTTGGATAGCATGCAACAACAAGTGAAGAACTTACAGGACGACGGGGAATTTACCAAAGATGTAGCAAGGTCGTTGGAAGTTCATCTTACCGCGCTGAAACGTTATGAAGAAACAGAGCAAAGGGAAAAATTGTTGAAGCACTTAAATGGTTTTCAAAATCTTTTGGAATACCATCGAGATAAAGAGCTGATTTCTGATTATGCATATGATTTTCTAAAGCGTAACTCTGAATATTTAATAGAAGAATTATGGTGATGGAATTTTTTGAGGTTTAGATTAACAAGGGTAATAAAGAGTAATACTACGGGAGCTTAATTGTCTCTCGTAGTATTTATAATCAAGTTTAGAACTTAGCACCTATATCAGACATATAAGACTAATTCAGTCTATTGTAACCGTTAAGTAGGATGACACAATGTTTACTTGTTAATTTGAAATACTTTGTTGTCCAAATATAGTTATTCCATGTTTCATTCGCCAACTATCTTCATTAAAAAGTCACAATTAAACGAATTAGTTCCCCCCACGAGAAACCGAAAAAGACCCGCCATTCTCAGATAACTTATTCGCTAACTTAATAATTTCTTCCGTAGCTAATGTTTTCTTGTTTTTCCAGCTATGCTCAGTCATAGTAAAACTGACCCCATATTCTATTTCATTACTTTGGTTAAAAACTGGTGCAGCAACACAATAAAATCCTTGTGCTCCTTCTTGTTCCTCTATTACAAATCCATCCTTTTTAGCGTGTTCAATTTGTTTCCATAATTCATCTACATTACGTACAGTAAACTCGGTTTTTCTTTCAAATTCGCCTTCCGGATATACTGCTTTCAATTCTTCATAGTTAAATTTGGATAATTGAATTTTTCCTATTGCAGATGCGTATGCAGGATAACGTGTTCCAGGATCTGTCACTAGTCGTACTGGTGAGCTTCCTTCCTCTCTTCCAATGTAAAACACATCACTTCCAATTAATTTTCCCAGCTGGATATGCTCATCTACTTGTTCGATTGATTTTCTTGCTTCATTAGCGAACGTTTCCAAAATATTAAATTGGTTTAAATAGGTTGTTCCGAGGAATCCCAATACAGACCCCAATACATATGTTTCACTTTTATCCTTTGTTACCCATCCCAATGTTTCTAATGTATGTAATAAAGAAAACATCGAGCTTTTGTTTATTTCTAAACGATTTGATAAATCGATTAATCTCAATTGATGTGGGGAATTTGCAATTTCTTCAATAACAGTATTTGCTCTCTCAAGAGCTGGTACCCAATACTTTTTTTTAGTCAATTTCTTATTCACCCTCATATTCTTTTAAAATAATAAACTTAGTTTAATAAAGAAAACTTAGCTATATTCTATTATAGAATTCATTTAAGTGTCAATTTTTCAATATTAGCAGTCTATTCTGCAGATGAATTCTACTTTGCTAATTGTAATTAAGTTAAGAATGCAATTATAAATGCGGGAATTGTTTGACAATAAAATAATGTTGACCTATAATTAGTTTATCAATAAAAACTTAGTTTATTATATTAAACTAAAAGATTGATCAAAGTAAAAAATTACTGATGTTTTTTTAAAGCTTAATGGAAGCGTTATCAGTTTAGGTTCTATTAATTCAAATTTGAGAAAAGGGGTTATGATATGAGGTTACTCACATTTCAACACAATGAACAAGCAAAAGTAGGTATTCAACAAAAAGAAACAGTTTATGATCTGCAAAAATTAACTGAGCAGTTTAACCAAGCCAATGATGAAAGTTTGTTAATGGAGTATGATTTAGACTCTATAGTTATTCAAAACGAAGAAGTTATGGAATCTATCATATTGGTATGGCAATGGGCGGAGAAGAATATAGATTCGTTATCCGGAGTTACCTACAAATGGGAAGATGTTAAGATTCTGGCTCCTGTTAACCGTCCTGGAAAATTAGTTTGTGTAGGGAACAATTATATGGATCATTGTATTGAACAAGATGTAGAACCACCGAAAAAGCCAATGATTTTTTCCAAATGGGCTTCTTGTATTATTGGTCCTGATGATGCAATTAAATTACCAGAGGAATCTGTGCAAGTTGACTATGAAGCAGAACTAGCAGTGGTAATTGGAAAGAAAGGAAAAAATATTACAGAAGAAGAAGCACTTGATTATGTATTTGGTTACACAATTATCAATGATGTCAGTGCAAGAGACATTCAATTTGAAGATGTACAATGGGTTCGTGGAAAATCCTACGATACATTTGCGCCAATTGGTCCTGTGATTGTTACAAAGGATGAGATTGAAGATCCACATCAGCTTGATATTACATTGGAGCTTAATGGGGAGAAATTACAAGATTCTAATACAACTAATTTAATTTTTGACATTCCTTACATCATTTCTTACTTATCAAAAGGATTTACATTTGAACCAGGAGATATTATCGCAACTGGAACACCTCATGGGGTTGGAGTGTTTCGAGATCCACAAGTATTCTTAAAGTCTGGTGACACATGCACGATCGAGATAGAAAACATAGGGGTATTAGAAAACACGATAGATTAATAACAACTAAGGGGAGATTTTAATGAAAGTTTTATCATGGAACGGGCCAAAGGAAATGGATATCGAGGAAAGACCAATACCTGAAGTCAAACAAGATGAAGTACTCGTTAAAGTAGATGTAGTGGGACTTTGCGGATCAGAGATTGAAGGGTTTCTAGGGCATAACAGCTTGCGTATACCTCCGCTAGTAATGGGGCATGAGTTTAGTGGACGTGTAGCGGATATAGGGGAATCTGTTACAGGGATTGTAAAAGGAACAAAAGTAGTCGTTAATCCACTATTAACTTGTGGAACTTGTAAACAGTGTATTCGTGGCAATGAAACACAGTGTGAACATAGAGAAATCATCGGAATTCATCGTTCAGGAGCATTTGCAGAATATGTAGCAGTTCCCGGAAGTTCTATCGTTGAGATTCCAGAAGAGCTTGATTCCTTTGCAGCTTCCTTAGCAGAACCATTAGCATGTACATTCAGGGCAATAAGACGTGCAATCAGTATGCATACGGTGCCAAATATTTTGGTGTATGGAGCCGGAGCAATTGGGTTACTGAGTGCATTTGTAGCAAAGGAACTTGGGGCAAATAAAGTTATTGTAGCGGATATTAATGAAGACCGGCTACAGACGCTTACAAAAGTAGGGATCGAAGACACCTTAAATAATTCTAAAGATGACTTTGAAGATAAATTAAATGAAATTACAGGCTATAAGGGGATAGATGTTGTCATTGATGCAGTAGGATTTCAACCAACACGTACACAATCTGCAAATGTGGTTAATCCAGGCGGTGTAATTATGAATGTTGGTCTAGGAATTGATGAGACGATTGTTCCGATTAATCATTATATACGTAGTGAAATTACAGTTCTTGGTTCGTTCTGTTATTCAAGACAAGATTTCCTAGATGCTGTTCAGTTATTAATAGAGGAAAAGATTACGCCAAAAGGATGGACAGAAGTTAGGAGCTTGGAAGATGGACAACAATCCTTTATGGACTTAGTAGAAGGTAAAGTCAAAAGTAGTAAAATTTTTCTTGATTTAAATAGATAAAAAACTTAGATGGTATTCAAAGAACTTTCACTAAATATAAAACAATTTTGAGGAGGAATATATGATGAGCGTAACAGGACATAAGATTGTTGACATTCGCGCCTATGTTGTTGGCGGTGGCGGAGGTGACTATCATGATCAAGGTGAAGAACATTGGATTGTCAATCAAATTGCTACTCCAATGAGTATTTATCCTGAATATAAAAAGACACGTACAAGTTTTGGGATTAATGCACTAAAGACAATCGTAGTTGAAGTGGAATCTGATAATGGGGAAGTTGGAGTTGGGATCTCTACTGGAGGTTATCCGGCAGCTTGGATCGTGATGAACCACTTAGATCGCTTTATTGTTGAACAACCTGTTGAAGCAGTAGAAAAAATGTGGGATCAAATGTATCGGGCTACGATGTACTATGGGCGAAAAGGTGTCGTCATGAATGCCATTTCTGCGGTTGATCTAGCATTATGGGACTTACTAGGGAAAATAAGACAAGAGCCTGTATATGCAATGATTGGTGGAAAGGTTCGAGATGAAATTTCCTGTTATGCAACCGGACCTCGTCCAGATTTAGCAAAAGAGATGGGCTTTATTGGCGGAAAAATGCCACTAGTTTATGGGCCAACTGATGGTGAAGCAGGACTAAGAAAGAATATTGAACAATTAGCTGCTATGCGTGAAAAAGTAGGTGATGAATTCATGCTTATGTGGGATTGTTGGATGGCACTTGATTTACCATACGCACAAAAGCTGATGGAGAAATCAAATGAATATGGTCTTCGTTGGATTGAAGAATGCTTTAATCCAGATGATTACTGGTCATACCGCGATCTGAAGAAACGTGCTCCTAACAATATGATGATAACTGGAGGAGAGCATGAAGCAACACGTTATGGATTTAAGATGTTATTAGAATTTACAGATTTAGATATCTTACAACCAGATGTCGGTTGGTGTGGTGGTCTAACAGAACTTATTAAGATTGGTAATCTTGCAGAAAGCTATGGTAAATATGTCATTCCGCATGGTAGCGGTGTATACAGCTATCACTATGTAATTACTAAAACGAATAGTCCGTTTGCGGAATATCTAGTAATGAGTCCAAATGCTGACAAGGTAGTTCCACAATACTACCCATTGTTAGAAGGAGAAGTTATTCCTGAAAACGGAAAGGTGAAGCTAGATGATCGACCAGGTTTCGGAGTTACATTATCAAAAGATGCTAATTTAACACAAGTATTTAAAGACGCATAAGAAAATTATGAATAAATAGGCGCTATTTCAGCAAACTTTACTGATTACTATTTAGTTGCTAGGAGGTAAGCGCCTTTTTACAGGGGGAATTTTTATGGGGGAAGATATGATGTTGATAGTTTATTTGGTAATAGCCTTAGCCATCATGTTGGGAGTTGTTGTATTTTTTAAATTGAATGTTGCCATGGCCTTAGTAATCGCTAGTTTATTCATGGGTATTGCATCTGGTTTGGGGTTAGTTGGAACGATTGAAGGAATTTCCAATGGTTTTGGTAGTATGATGCGAGACCTCGGTATTCCAATCGGGTTAGGAGTAATCTTAGGTAAGTTGATTTCTGATTCAGGTGGTGCATATTCAATTGCTCATGCAATTGTAACGAAGACATCTGAAAAACTAGCACTTTATTCTATTGGGCTTGCTGCATTCGTATTAGCTATACCCGTTTTCTTTGATGTTGCTTTCTTAATTTTGGTACCGCTTTCAGTGCAAATTGGAAAACAACTAAATAAGCCACTACCATATCCAGTAGGGGCTATTGTGATTGGAGCAGCACTTTCTCATACTTTAGTACCGCCTACACCAAATCCTTTGGCAGCTGCTAGTATTTTAGATTTCGATTTAGGTATTATGATTTCTATAGGTGCAATCGTTGGCTTCATCGCCACCTTGGTAACGATAAAAATTTACTTCGTTATTCTTGATAAAGGTTTCTGGAAAAAGGAAACCGATGAGGATTCTACTATGGATAACCCATACGGTAAAATGGAGATTCCAGATAATCCTCCTTCTGCATGGATAGCGATTATACCAATCATTTTACCAAGTATTATGATTTTGTTAGGTTCAGTAGGGAATGTTATCTATGATGAAAATCCAGAAATTATCACGTTTTTAAGTGATAGAATTATAGCTTTACTCATTGGTGCAATTGCTGCATACTTTGTAGCAGCAAAATCGCTTAATAAGAAACAAAGAGATGCATCTTCTTCGGAGGCAATGCAAGCAACTGGTATTGTATTATTAATTACTGGTGCAGGGGGTGCTTTCGGCGCCATTATTCAAAGTACTGGTATTGACCAAGCTATCCTAGACATATTTGTAAGTGATGCACAATCTGTATTAAGTGTTATTTTATTAGCATTTTTCATGGGTGTATTATTCCGTACGATAACTGGTTCTGGTACTGTTGCTGGAATAACAACTATGACTATCATGGCAGGTGTTGTTACAGGGGTAGATGTTCATCCTGTTTGGGTAGCTATGGCTTCTCTATCAGGTGGATTAATGCTAGGCCATGTAAACGATAGTGGATTCTGGATTACTACGAAAATTGCTGGTTTAAGTGTAAAAGGCGGACTGAAAACGTATACTACTAGTGAGGCCATTGCTGGTATTGTCGTCTTGATTATCACTTTAATCGGTGTACATATTTTCTAGAAAGAAAATAATCCTTTAAAGAAAGAATAAACTGCCTCCTTTTACACTTTCATTTCGGTGTAAAAGGAGGCTTTTCATATGGATAGAAGACCAATAATATTGAATGTAACGGAGTTATATTGCGTAATCTATGTGTACCCGTTATATGCATTAACATTTTTAGAATTTCTAAGAGAGAGAACAGTTCCATCTGTGAAAATTGCAAAAAAATCTTTTATAATATCGAAAGTTAAAAAATATTGCAAAAAACATAATCGTGTGATAAATTAAAATAAAATGAATTGAATACGCTTTCAAATTATTGAATCCGCATTCATGTGAGGTGACTTTATACTATGAATGAAAGAGTGAGCGCCTACGATGTTGCAAAATTGGCTAAGGTTTCACAGACTACCGTTTCAAGAGTTCTTAATAATTACCCACATGTACGAAAGGAGACAAGGAAAAGGGTTCACGATGCAATTAATACCTTAGGATTCTCACCAGATGAAATTGCGAGGAGTCTTGCTAGTAAAAAAACAAATACAATTGGATTAATTGTAGAGGACATCTCAAACTCTTTTTATGCAGAAACAGCACATATTATTTTAAGAGAAGCTCAGAAATATGATTATGAAGTCATCATTATCGATTCGGAGACAGATGAAAAGAGTTTTCAAAGAGCAATATCTATCCTTAATGGAAAAAGAGTAGATGGTATTATTGTTGCTTCAATCCGTATGGATAACCAGAAAATAAGAGAGTTCTATGACAAAGGATTTCCCATCATTTTTTATAATCGACGAATCTATGGTATTGAAAAAAGCCATTATGTAGAAGTAGATAATAAATTAGGGGCAAAGATGGCAGTTAATCATTTGGTTGAGAATAAACATAGAAAAATCGCCTTTATTTCAGGACCTGCTATATATTCTACTTTCTACCAACGATTTGAAGGATACAAAGAAGCAATCAAAGAAAATAATTTAGAATATGATGAGTCATTAATTTATAAAGGAGATGTAAGCTATGAGAAGGTATTTCAATTCGCTTTGAATCTAATGAGAAAAGAAGATATGCCGACTGCTTTTTTTGCTTCAACAGACCAAATAGCATTGGCTATAATGGATGCAGCTGCTAGAAGTGGACGGCATATTCCATTTGATGTTTCCGTTATTGGTTTTGATGACATCGAAATTGCAAGTAACCCTTACATTGGCTTAAGCACAATCTCTCAAAGGAAAAGAGAGATGGCAGTACTGACATTAGAGAGATTATTATTATTAATTAATAATACTGATTCAAGCAATGATCCAAATAAAATTACATTGGAACCGGAATTAATTATTCGTAAAACAACAGGTGTCAACAATCATTAAAATAAATACGAATATTCCATGAGGTGAGGAAATGGTTAAATACAAAGCGCACGAACTTTTTGATTTATCTGGAAAAACGGCTATTGTTACTGGAGCGGGTAAGGGGATTGGGAGAAGTATTGCGTTGTTGTTTGCTCAAAATGGAGCAGATGTTGCCTTAATGGCAAGGAATGAAGAGGAATTGTCTGATGTTGCCAAAGAAATTGAAGCAATTGGGCAGAAAGCTTTGCCGATTCCAATTGATTTAACAAATATTAATGAAATTCCAAGTGTGGTAGAGAAGGTATATAAGTATTTTGGCAAGATAGATATATTGGTTAATAATGCTGGAATGAATATTCCGAAGCAAGCTGAAGAGGTTACGGAAGATGATTGGGATAGAATTATCGATATAAATGTAAAAAGCGTGTTTTTCATCAGTCAGGCTGTAGGGAAATATTTGAAAGCTGCTGAGCAAGGTAAAATTATCAATGTTTCCTCGCAAATGGCTTTTGTTGGCTATTATAAACGGTCTGTATATGCCTCTAGTAAAGGGGCACTCACTCAATTAACCAGATCATTATCAATTGAATGGGCCCCTTACAACATAAATGTAAATGCTGTAGCACCAACTTTTATTGAAACACCGATGACAAGAAAAATGTTAGTTGATAAGGATTTTAAAAATGATGTATTAAATCGTATTCCTTTAAGAAGATTGGCGAAAGAAGAAGATTTATTTGGTGCTTTTGTTTATCTTGCATCAAATGCATCTAATATGGTAACTGGTCAAACGCTGATTGTAGATGGCGGATGGACTGTTTGGTGATTTTTTGAATGCGGATTCAAGAAAGGTGGAGAAGGATTTGACAGTATTAATGAATGAAGAAAAGAAAGCAGAAAGTATCGTTACATTTAATGATTTTCAAATACCAGGCGTTATTCGCTTTGGAGAAGGAGCTTTAGTAACAATTAAAGACGAGGTCTTAGCTAAAAAACCTTCAAAAATATTTATTGTCAGTGATAAAGGAGTTGAAAAAGCCGGCTTAGTAGATGAATTAAAAAATGTATTGAAACCGCTTGAAATACCAATAGAAACAATGACAGATATTGTGGGAGAACCGACTTTCGCATTGGTCGAAAGAACTATCAAAATACTAAACCAATCGGAAGCTGATTTTGTTATAGGAATCGGTGGAGGAAGTGCGCTGGATGTTGCCAAAGCAAGTGCTGCTCTACAGGATAAAAAAGACCTAGAGGATTACTTCAGTGGAAATAAAATAATAGAAAATCGAACCATGTCTTGTGTACTTTTGCCAACTACATCAGGAACAGGTGCAGAAGTAACGAAAAATGCTATTTTTGCTGATGAAGAAGAAGGTGTGAAAAAAGGAATTGTCAGCTCTGCTTTGTTACCTGATACAGCTATCGTAGACCCTAAATTAACGCTTTCCTGTCCTGCAAGGGTGACGGCGGCATCAGGAGTAGATGCTTTCACTCATGCAATTGAATCGTATATATCGACAAATGCTACAGAACAGACACGGATTTATTCTGAAAAATCAATGAAACTTTTTGCAAAACACATTACAAATGCTGTACATAATGGCAGCAATATAAAGGATCGGTCAGGAATGAGTTGGGCAAGCCTATTGGGAGGAGTTTCATTGGCAAACGCAGGTGTTGGAGCTGTTCATGCAATGGCTTACCCGTTAGGAGGGACGTATCATATTGAACATGGTGTAGCAAATGCTCTTTTAATGCCTTATGTTTTTAAAGTTATTGGAAAAACATGTACTAACGATATGGTCAGAGTTGCTTCTTTCATAGAGATAGGTGATTTTAGTAACTCTAAACATCAGGCGTTGGATGCTGTAGTCAATTATTTGATGAAACTGTTGAAAGATTTAAACTTACCGACTTCTTTAAAGGAATTGGGAGTGAAACAATCCGACCTGCCTAATTTAGCAGAGCAGGCATCTCAAGTTAAAAGATTGTTATCAAATACACCTTATCGTTTAAGTGAAGAGCAGATTCTTCGTATTTATGAAGATGCTTATGAAGGAGGCGAATGATAGCGATGGAAGTAAAACAACATCAGTTCTTTATTAATGGCGAGTGGATAGAAGGAGAAGAGCATTACGATTTAATTGCCCCTTACAACAAAGAAGTAATTGCGCATATCCCATTAGCGGATGAGGATACTGTGGAAAAAGCTGTTGCAAGTGCGAAAGCTGCAACGGATAAGATGAAGAAACTAACACTATTAGAACGCTCCACGATTTTAGAAAAAGTCGTTGCCATTTTCACAGAAAAGCAGGAAGAATGTGCGAAAATCTTAGCTTTTGAAAACGCAAAGCCTATACAGATGGCGAGAGGTGAGATTCAGAGAACGATAGAAACATATAAATTTGCAGCTGAGGAAGCGAAGAAAATTGCTGGAGAAGTAATTCCGATGGATGCAGCGAAAAACGGTGCAGGCAGATTCGGTTTTACAAAGAAAGAACCACTTGGTGTTATCGCAGCAATCACACCGTTTAATTTCCCGTTTAACCTTGTAGCTCATAAGTTAGGCCCAGCATTTGCCATGGGAAATACTGTTGTTTTAAAACCGGCATCTCAAACACCATTAAGTGCGATTATGACAGCAAAAATCTTTGAGGAAGCGGGATTACCAGGAGGAGCATTAAATCTAGTGTTTGGTTCTGGAAGAACAGTAGGTGATGCGCTTGTCACGCATGAAGATATTAAGATGGTCACATTCACTGGAAGTGTTCCAGTAGGAAAAGGTATCCGTGAGAAAGCAGGTCTCAAGCGAGTGACGTTGGAATTAGGTTCAAACTCTGCAGTGATTCTTGATCACGCGGATGATTTAGCGGAGGTTGCTGCCAAATGTGCGAACGGAGCATTCGCCTACTCTGGACAAACTTGTATTTCTGTACAGCGTGTCTATGTAAAAGATAAGTTCTACGATGCGTTTGTGGATGCACTAACCAAAGAAGTAGAAGACATTAAAGTAGGAAATCCATTACACGAGGACACCGTCGTATCTGTACTCATTCACGAGCAGGAAGCAGAGCGTGTGGAGAAGTGGATTCAAGAGGTGAGTAAAGAACAGGTTGCAAGTGGTGGCGAAAGATCCGGTTCGGTCATTCAACCGACTGTTCTAACCAATATCGATTCTCATTTCTCAGTCATTAGAGATGAAGCTTTTGCTCCGATTATGGTTGTGAACAAGTATGAGACGTGGGAAGAAGCCGTGGAGTTAGTGAATGATTCGCAATATGGTTTGCAGGCGGGTGTATTTACAAATTCACTTCAAAAAGCGTTTCAAGCTGTAGATGATTTGGAAGTAGGTGGCGTGATTATCAATGATATTCCTACTTACCGTGTCGATCATATGCCATATGGTGGGGTGAAGAATAGCGGTACGGGTCGTGAGGGCATTCGATTCTCGATGGATGAGATGTCTGAGTTGAAGCTAGGTGTAATGAACTTAAATTAAGTTTTTAAATAAAAATATCAATTGATAGAAAGGGAGATTTCATAATGAAAGATACAAAAAGCAGTGCTGTTGCAACGAAGGAAAAGGAAGAACAAACATATGCAGTAGAGAAGCCTAAGAGCAGTAAACCGGTTAAAGAAACGAAGACGAATCAGATTGATCTTTCGAAACTTGTTTTCTATGCGGATAGTTCAGATGTTAATATGGTCGATTCTAAAGATGATGATGACTATTTGGAGATTGATACAAAACATATTAAGAAACAAAGCATGGAAGGTTTCGGCGACTACCATAACATCATCGACTATATCGTTCGTATTACAAGACAAATTTGGAAAGAGAAAGATATTGGACTTATTTACGATACGTACAGCCATGGAGTACAAATCCACAGAGGCTTAATCAATAGCCACGGGGTAAATGAAGTAGTTGCAGGTACACTCCAAACGTTACAATCTTTCCCAGATCGTACGGGTCTTGGTTGGAGTATTGTCTGGTCAGGTAATGATAAAGAGGGATTCTTCACATCTCATAGAGGTAGATCGATTGGGACGAATTTAGGAGATACGTTATATGGTCCGGCTACAGGAAACAAAGTCGTCTTCCGTACGACAGCAGATTGCTTGATTCATGAAAACAAGATTTATGAAGAGTGGTTAGTAATGGATACATTCCATCTGGTTCAGCAGTTAGGATATGATCCAATCGAGATTGCGAAGCGTACGGCGAAACAAACGAGCAAACTTGCTCCATCGTTACAGTTCAGTGTTTCTCAGTCAGCAGAATCTGGATTGCAGCCAAGAGCGTATGTGCCACAACATGATGGATTTGAGATTGGTGACTTTATGCTAATGCTTTTCAATCAAGTATGGGACCGTCGTTCGATTAATAAAGTGAAAGATTTCTATGATAACAATGCCGTTCTTCACTATGTGTGTAACAAGGATATGGTCGGTCAAAGCGAGATTCAAGGTATGTTCATTAATCTATTCGCGTCCGTTCCAAACTCCAAAGTAATTGTAGAGCGTGTGACGTGTAATAAACGTAACAATGAAGGGGACTGGGATGTAGCGGTTCGTTGGAGAGTTCAAGGGTTGCACAGTGGTATTGGATACTTCGGAGCGCCAAGTGGTAAGCCAATCGAAATCCATGGAATGAACCATTATAAAGTGAGAAATGAAAAAATCCTTGAAGAGTGGATGCTATTTGATGGTATGGAAGTGTTACGTCAAATTTACACAGAGAATGATGTAGATCGAGGTAGTGAAAGTGAAGGTCATGGAATCGATGATGGCAACTTTACTGGCGTATCCTAAACGGATGTCGATAACGTTTCCTATATGTTTTATAACTAAATATATTGAAAAATGTAAACGATGAGGTGATTCGTTTGAAGAAGCGTATGTTGTTTATCCTTCTCCTTACTTTGGTTTCTCTCTTAGCTGCCTGTTCGCTTAACAATGCAGAAAGTGAGGAAGAAAAATTAACTATTGCGGTTACGGAGGGGAACATCGGCCAGTTTAACCAATGGAAAGCTAGGAGTAGTGAGTTCACCGAGGAAACTGGAATCGAAGTAGAATTTATTGGAATACCATATGATAGTTTACTAGATCGAATTTTAGCAGAGGGAATATCTGGAAAGCCAACGTTTGATTTAGTGACGCATTTGGACGTAATGGGGCCTTCATTATCTACGTTCCTAGAGCCATTGAATGAGTACGCAGATGCAGACTTCTTTGATCGGTTCCCGGACTCAATTGTGGAGTTATCCACTTTTGAAGATAAAATTTATAGCGTTCCATTACGTGCGAACGCACAAATTTTATTATATAGAAAAGATGTTTTTGAAGACTTGGGCATTGACCCACCTAAGACATGGGAGGACTTAGAAGCAGCTGGTGACATTATTACCGAAGAGACGGATATGAGTGCAATTTCTCCTTATTATAAAGCTGGTAAGAATGGACAGAACTTGTCCATTTGGGCGACGTACCTATGGGGAAATGGTGCTGAAATCTTAGACGAAAATAACCAACCAGTTTTTAACAGTCCAGAAGGTATCGAGGCAACAGAAAAATACATCGAGTTATTAAAGGATGGCTTAGCTCCAAAAGGTGCGGTTGCCTTTGATGAACAAGAGTCACGAACACATTTTAAGCAAGGGCGATCAGCAATGTGGATTGGCTGGTGGTGGGTGTACTCTGATTTTAATGAGAGTGACTCCTCCGCTGAAGAAGTTCGCGGCAATGTCGGCTTTACTACCGTTCCCACATGGGAAGGTGGAGAGCAGGTTTCTAGTATTTCCACATTCCCAATTGCAATGATGGAAAGCTCCAAAAAGAAGGAAGAGGCATGGAAGTTCATCGAGTGGTTAAGTAGACCAGAAAATGAAAAGAGTATTGTCATGGACTCGCTTGAGGATAAAGTGCCAGCGGATCAATTTTCAACGGATATCGTGCAGCTTGAAAACTTGCGAGATGAGGAGTTAAACGAGGCTGGAGATAACCTCTTTAATATAGGTGGAGATAGTTTTGAAAATGCAAGAATCTTCCCTACGTTGCGAGATTGGCCACAAGTATCGACGGTCTTAAGCCGAGCAATATCGGATATTGCTACAGGTGAAGACGCGAAAACGGAGCTTGATGCGGCAGCGGAAGAGATTGAAAGAATACTAGAGGATTAAGTAATCACATTAGAGATAATTGATACGGAGTGTGTATTAGTGGGAGGAGAAAAATGGGTAATAAATATTTCAAATATATTCTTCTAGCTCCTGCGTTGCTTATTATGGCTGTAATTACTATTTTTCCATTAATTCGATCGCTTTGGATAAGTTTTCATGAATGGAAGCTTACCGAAAGTTTGACAATGGGCGCTTTTATTGGATTTGATAACTATGTAAAAGCGTTCAGTGACCCGAATTTTTGGAATAGTGCATGGGTAACGTTGGTATTTACTGTAGCGGCAGTCCTTGTGACAATTAGTTGTGCGATCATGGTAGCGCTACTGTTAAGTAAGGAGAAAACATATATTTCTTATTTACGAGCAATACTAATTATTCCATTTGCTTTAAGTCCCGCTCTTGTCGGGTATTCGTGGAGGTTCATGTTGAACCCTGACTATGGTGTGTTTTCTGCGATCGTCGGTTTCTTCTTTCCTCCTCTAGCAGATGTGGTTTGGTTAGGTAATACAGTAACAGCGATGATTGCATTGATTTCTGTGGTGGTCTGGATCTGGTTACCATTTATGTCATTGATGTTTATCAGTGGCATTATGGGTCTGCCAAAGGAAGTGTATGAAGCAGCAAAAATGGATGGAGCAAATAGCTTTCAGACCTTTTTCCGAATTACATTACCGATGATTCAACCAATTGTGCTCATCGCAACGATTTTAATGACGATGTTCTCCTTGAAGCAATTTGACCCAATCGTAACGCTAACAAGCGGTGGACCAGGGAATTCAACGGAAGTACTGAACTTCCTCGTGTACACGCAATCGTTTAGATACTTTGATATGGGTTACGGGGCAGCACTCGGATACATCTTGGCTATTATCACAATCGGATTTGTGCTTGTATACATGCGTAAATTGGTGAAAGGAGATGAGTGGAACTAATGAATGCGAATAGCTTAAAGCGTAAAAAAATGTTCAGTTCAATTGCTGAGTTACTTGGTGTTTTGTTGGTTGTTACCTTTCTCTTTTTCCCAATACTTTGGATTCTAATCACGTCGTTTAAATCTGGAGAAGATGTATATTCGCTTAGTCTACTATTTGAACCGACACTGGATAACTTCCGGGCGATCTTCAATACGGAGAATAATTTTGGCAAGTATTACATGAATAGTATTATCGTTGTAATTTTTACGCTAATTATCACGTTACCGGTAAGTGTGTTAGCTGCATATAGCATATCTCGTTATAAAATACCGGGTAAAGCATTATTAATGTTTGCAATATTGGCAACGCAGTTTATCCCGTTAATCGTAAATGTTATCCCTTTCTTCTCTGCGTTCCGTAACTGGGGACTATTGGATACGACGATTGCGCTAATTATCGTCAACTTAGGACATACGATTCCATATGCAATCTGGTTGATTAAAGGATTTATGGATAGCATTCCTATTGATATGGAGGAAGCTGGATCCATTGATGGTGCTGGTAGATTACGAATCTTGTGGAATATCGTATTGCCAATTGCAAAGCCAGGAATCATTACAGCGACGGTATTCTGTTTTGTAGTCGTATGGAATGAATTTATGTTTGCGTTAATTCTAACAAGTAGAGAAGCAATTACACTTCCAGTAGCACTTTCCTACTTTATTGGTGAGAACGGAGTAGTTTGGAATGAAATGGCAGCTGCGGGAGTGATTTATGTTATACCTACGATCATCTTTATGCTTATTGTACGTAAGGAATTTGTAAAAGGAATGAGTGCAGGTGCGATTAAATAAGTAGTTTAGCTATCAATCGTTTAACTTAAAAATTGTTGTGAAGAGGAGATGTACTTGTGGAGTATATAAAAAAGTCAACGAACATAAAAACAGAAACATCAGTAGCAACGGAACAAACGGTAAAGGATGTTATTAAAGATATCCAATTAAATGGTGATGAGGCAATTCATAAATACGAGAAGAAGTTTGGCAATAACGATCGTACGTCACTTCGTCTATCTGAAGAAGAAATCGAGAGTGCGATTGCGAGTTTAACAGATGAACAAAAGAGTTTAATAGATAACGTAGTAGAGCGCGTGAGTAACTTTGCGAAAGCGCAATTGGATTGCTTACTTCCATTAGATAGAGATTTTGGAGATGGCATTCGTTTGGGGCATAAGTTAATCCCAGTGGAAACTGTTGGTACCTATGTTCCAGGCGGAAGATTCCCATTATTGTCTAGTGGAGTAATGGTAGCTGCCCCAGCAAAAGTAGCTGGTGTAAAGCGTATCATTGCATGTAGTCCTGCAAATTACAATGGCAGCATTCATCCAGCAATCATCTACGGATTAAAGCAATCGGGAGTTACCGAGATCTTTGCGATTGGTGGCGCTCAAGCAATAGCTGCAATGGCATACGGATCAGAAAGTGTTCCACAAGTAGATGTCATCTCCGGACCAGGTAACCGTTTCGTTGCAGAAGCGAAACGACAAGTATTCGGAGAAGTGGGCATTGACCTAGTGGCAGGACCAAGTGAAGTAGTGGTGTTTGCTGACGAATTCTCAAAACCGGATCTTATTGCTGCAGACTTACTTGCACAAGCAGAGCATGATCCGAATGCGAGAGCCATCTTAATTATCACTTCCAAAGAATTAGGAGAAAACACGATGCTAGAAGTAGAGAAACTACTAGAGCAGTTTGATGAGAATTCTCCAGCTCATGAGTCTTGGGATAAGATGGGTGAAATTATTGTAGTCGATTCGATTCAAGAAGGAATTGAAGTGTGTAATGAGTTTGCAGGCGAGCATCTTCACCTTCATTTAAAAGAGACGGAAGAAGCGGTAGAGCAGATTCACAATTACGGTTCTCTATTTATTGGTGAGAATAGTTCGGTTGTCTTCTCGGATAAGGTATCGGGTACGAACCATACATTGCCGACAAACCGTGGTGGTAGATATACCGGCGGACTTTGGGTTGGAAGTTACGTCAAAGTAGCGACATTTCAAGAGATTACTGGACCCGGTGTGAACACGTTGGCAACGCATGCGAGTCGACAGTCAGAGATGGAAGGTTTAGAGGGACACCATTTGTCTGCATTCAAACGAAAAGCGCCGACAGAGGTTTCTAAATAAAACAATAATATCGCTTTATCACATATTCTAAGGAGGAATTTACAATGACAACTACTAAAAAGACAAATTACACAAAGGAAATAATTGAAAGAGATTGGACAGTACGTTTTGATGAAATTAAGGATAAAGCAATTCCATTGATGTTTATCGACAGTATTGTTCCAGGACACAACCGTTTGAATTATGCGTTGATTGGTGATACGGCAAGTGAGAATGAAAATTATAATCCGGTAATTACAGAGCCACATGGCTTTCAAATTGGTATGGTAAAGGCTCCTAAAGGTAACGGCCCTGCATTCCATACGCATGAGTATATTGAAACATTCTTCGTACTAACAGGTGAGTGGAGATTCTACTGGGGAAATAGTGAAGACGAAATTGAAGGCGAAACAATCTTAAAGCCTTGGGATATGATTTCGTTACCTCCGTATATGTATAGAGGCTTTGAAAATATTGCGGAAGAAGATGCTTGGTTATTCTCTATCTTAGAGCAGCACGAAGTATTCGATCGTCCAGATCCAATTTGGGATCCAAAAGTAGTGAAAAAAGGGGAAGAATATAACTTCCGTGTAGATGATAAAGGTAAAATGATAGCTCCAGAGAACTTTAGTCAGCTTGAAGAAGAAATGGCCAAAAAATTAAAAATGGGTGAAAAATAAATCTAAGAGCAGCTATGTTACTAGTATGAACTGTAAGTAATCGATTCTTATTATACTCAGATAGATACAGTTAGAAAATTTTTATTAAGGGTGAGTTATCCTTGGAAAAAGCAAGTTATTTAAAGCAGAACAATAAAATCCCACTACTATTACTTCCTGGCACACTTTGTAATGAAAAGTTATGGGAACATCAGATAGCGTATTTAGCAGATATAGCAGCTATTCAAGTTGGGGATTTAACTCAAGACAATACGATAGAAGATATGGCATTGAGTGTTTTGGATAAAGCTCCTGAAACCTTTGCACTTGCAGGATTATCATTGGGGGGGATCGTTGCAATTGAAATTATGAGACAAGCCCCTGAACGTGTTACACAGCTAGCTTTGCTGGATACGAATCCGAGGTCTCCTACTTGTGCTCAAATTGAAGCTTGGAATAAGTTCATTCAAATGAGCAAAGAAGGAAAGTTTACAAGTATAACAAAGGACTACTTAATGCCGGGATTAATACGCCAGTCTAGTCAGAACTCATCACTTAGTCAAACGATAATAGATATGGCAGAGGAAGTCGGACCGGAGGCAATGGAAAGACAGATGACAGCATTGATGCATCGTCCTGATGCGTTTAAAATACTGCCTTCGATTAAATGTCCTGTGAGCGTCATGGTTGGACTGGAAGATAGTGTTTGCCCTGTTGAAATGAGCAATGAACTGGTTCGGGAAATTCCAAATTCTCAACTGACGATAGTCAAAGATGCGGGACACTTGAGCAGCTTAGATAATCCGATGGAAGTTTCCCGTAAATTAAAAGAGTGGCTACAGCAAAATAGCTTAAAGGGAGCATGAGAGTAAATGACTAAAAAACTAAAACAACGAATATTTAACAATGAAAAAGTCTTAGGGGGATTTGTAAACTCATATAATCCCTCACTTGTTGAAATGCTTGGCTTTAATGGGTATGACTTCGTTGTGATTGATAACGAACATGGGGCATTCAGTCAATCTGAAATTACAGATATGATACGTGCTGCGAAACGAACAAATATGTCACCAGTAGTACGCACTTCCTACGATCCTTCATCTGTGCAAAAGGCTTTAGATAGTGGTGCGGAAGGCATCCAGGTACCAATGGTCAATAATCGAGAGCAGGCAGAGGAAGTTGTTTCCAAAGCCAAGTATCCTCCAATTGGAATGCGGGGAGTTGCTTACTCTATTCCAGCAGCACAATATGGAACATTAAGCGGAAGGTCTTATTTAGATCAAGCAAACAAAGATAATCTTATATCTGTACACATTGAGACAAAGGAAGCTGTAGAAAATTTTGAAGAAATCATCGCTGTAAATGAAATTGATATAGCTTTTATTGGTTCAACAGATTTAGCTGTTAATTTAGGCTATGATAACCCTAATGATTCAGGGGTACAAGATATAATATCAAATCTGTTTGAAAGAGCAAAAGACCATGATATAAAGATGGGATTAGTAGCATCTGACACAGCTTCAACTGTAAAAGCTTTTAATCAAGGAGCTAGCTATGTTTCCGTTGTAACGAATAAGATAATAACAGATGCTTTAAAAGAAGTAGTATCAAATTCTAAAAACTAAGATAATGTTTTAAAAACAAAGTACATCTCGGCTCACAATGAATGTTCTATTAGCATTGGTATGAGTACTAAAATTCGAGATGTACTTTCTTCTTGCTTAAAGGAGATACAGATAGATGATTGAAAATGAACATTTTTTTAGAGAGGAGAGTTTCTATGGGATTTTCTATAGAAGAGCTTTTAGAAGGATATAAAAGGCGTACATATTCTCCTATTGAAATCACTAATAATTACTTAAAGAGAATTAAAGAAATGGATACGACGCTTCATTCCTATATTACCTTAATGGAAGAAAGAGCTCTTGAGCAGGCTGAAAAAGTTGAAGCAACATGGAAAAACAGAGAGAAAATGAATTTGTACGGTATACCAACTTCATTTAAAGATGCGATTGACATTGCGGGATTCCCTACAACAAATGGATCGAAAATTGATAAAAATAATATTGCCAAAAGTAATGCAGAAGTGGTAAATGTATTGGAGGTATCAGGCTGTATTACCTTAGGGAAAAATAACATGTCTGAATATGCGGCAGATGTTACCTCTAAGAACGAACATTTCGGAAATGTACTTAATCCTCTGAATAAGAATAGAACCGCAGGAGGATCAAGCAGCGGATCTGCCGTATCTGTTGCAGCAGAATTAAGCATCGGTTCAATTGGAACAGATACCTCAGGATCAGTACGAGTACCGGCAGCTTGCTGTGGAGTTGTAGGAGTCAAGCCTACAACTGGGTTGATAGGAATGAAAGGAGTAATGCCTCTTTCATGGACATTGGATCACATTGGAGTTATTGCAAATAATATTGATGATACAAAATATTTAATGGAGGCACTCACCGGAACAAAATACGGAAAATTTGATGATAAAAACGGATTAAACGATGTAAAGATTGGTCTTCCCAATGTGTATTTTAATGAATTTAATGATAATACTACGAATTTGATGATGGAAATGATGATAAATCATCTGGTAAAGTTAGGAGCTCAGCTTAAAAATGTCGACGTCTCCTTTCTGAATAATGATTCGTTAAAGTTGTCTAGAACAATAGGAACCTCAGAAATTACGGTTGGACATAATGAAAAGTATACACTTCATAAACAATCATACAATGAAGGGTTAGTACAAACCTTTAAAAAAGGAAATAACATACTTGCATTTGAATATCTGAATGCTCTCAAGACAAGAGAAGAATGGAAATTTAAAATGGATAGTCTCCTAAAGGAAGTAGATATCATGATAACACCGACAATGCCAATTCTTCCTCCGTATATTCATGAAGAACAGGTATTTAACGGGAAAGAATATGAGGCAATTGGAGACTATATGGTTCGAAATACTTCTCCATTTAATTTTACGGGCCATCCTGCATTGACAATGCCTTCTGGGATGAAAGAGGATGGTGTTTCTTTAGGTTTTCAGATGATTACAAGCTATTATAGGGAGGATCTTCTTTTTAAAACGGGAAGAATATATGAACAGTTTATCAAATAGATTATTAGATTTCTGTATTCGATTCAACTGTGATAGGAGATCAAGAACTTACTATTCGTTATGAATAAAACGGGCAAACAATAAATAGTTGAAGCATTTCAAGAGTTTACAAAATCTCTTGGAATATCATCGAGATGAAGAGCTGATTTCCGGTGACGCATATGATTTGTTGAATCGTAACACAGAGTATTTACTTAAAGAAGTATTGCAATGGATTTTTTTGGGTTTTTATTAACGATTAATAGAGGAAAATACTACGGGAGATTAATTGTCTTCCGTAGTATTTTTATTGTCATTAGATTAAAACAGTTTTTAATTATAAATAATAGTAGCTATTTAATTCTGTGAAATTCTTCCATACCAAAACCAGCTCCATAGACACTGACTCAATCGTCCACAAATGGCGGCGAGAAACTTTACAAAGATGGTTCATTTTTTCCGCATTACTCAGAATGATTACATTCTGGTCTGTGCCTATTATGTTTAGGATGGAAGTAATTGATGGGTTATTGAAGGAAGCGGGGAATTTCGAAGATCAAATATGTTACATGTAGCGTCAAACAGAATAATCACTATAGGCACCACTTGTAAAAAAGTGGTATTTTTTATGCCTAAATTTATCTAAGAATCGAATTAGATAAATCTAAAACGTAGTATCTAATATCCAATGTGTATGTATATTAGTATAAAGAAAACTTAGACCAATTATCTAACATTGAATAGCCCAATTAGTGTTCGAATATCATTGCAAAAGTTGGGTTCAATTTGTATTGAATCAGCATTGTAAGCGTTTTACAATAAGATTAAGATTTGGAGGGTACCCATTGTTTGATCAACGATCTTATAAATTGTTAGAAGAATTAATAAAACATGACAAAATAACAAAGCAAGAGATATTAATCCAATTAAACTTATCTGAACGACAGTTAATGTATGACTTGGAGAAAGTGAACGAAGTACTAACGGTCAATGACTTACCGTCAATTAAAATATCAAACCAGGTCATTATTATTAAGAAACAACTAAAGACGTTATTTAAAACTAACAATTTAGATCTTAATGCTAATCAGTTCGTTATATCTGAACAGGATAGATCATACTTGATCTATTTGTATACATTTATTAGAAGAGAGCCTATTTCTAATTACCATATTCAGCTGTTACTGGGAGTTAGTAAGAATACAGCTCTTAACGATGTAAAAAGATTGAAAGAAATAAGTAAGAATAGGAATGTTGACTTTATTTATACTCGTTTGGATGGATATCATTTTGTTGGTACTGAATTAGACAAGCGGAGGCTAGCAATATATTGTGTCAATCATTTACTGTCTCAACCACTTGGGAAAGAAATAATTGTCTTGGCACTTAAGTCTTGGGGTAAGGAAGAAGTTCTTGTAGAAACACAGCAGATTATTGATCAGTATTTGGAGTCTAAAGAGCTATCGTTAGTTAAAAGTAGAAAAACAGAGATGATTATCTACCTAACTCTAATAAAAGTTCGTCTGTTGAAGAAGGAGTTATCTTTTAAAAGTTTAGAAAAACAGATGCTTGAAGGGCAGAGTATGTTTAAGCATGGTAAAGCATTATCAAGAAAATTATTTCCTGGAGGAGGTGAGGAGGAAAGTTATTTTGTAACGATACAGTTATTGATGACACTTCATGTAGTCCCAATCTCTGAAAATCCTGCTTTAGAGGTATTAGCAGGACAGATTATGGATGAATTTGAAAAAAATACGTTACTACCAATTGAAGATAAAGAGTTTCTAAAGCAAAGTCTATATAATCATTTAGTTCCAGCATTTTTTAGGATTTCATTTGAGATTCCGCTTTTTAATCCATTAACTGATCGAATACAGACGGAGTATACAGAACTTTTTCAATTTGTTAAGCGATCATTAACCCCGTTGACGCTTTGGACTGGCAAAGAAATTAGCAAAGATGAAATTGGATGTTTCACTATACTTTTCGGGGGGTTCTTGGATAAAGGTAAAAAGATGAATTCAGAGAAAATAACTGGGTTAATTATCTGTTCGAATGGAGTAAGCTCGTCAATCATGTTAGAGGCGCAATTAAGAGACCTGTTTCCTGATATTCGTTTGTTGAGAGTAAGTAATCGTGACAGATTGGAAGATATACCTACAGACACGTATGACGTAGTATTTTCAACGGTTCGTGTTACTTCCGTAAAGCCAGTCTTCATGGTTAAGCCTTTACTATCAGATGTGGAAAAGAATTATTTAATTCGATCCGTATTACAACAATTTCCAAGGTTGAATGAACGAAATGTCTCGGTGGATCAGTTAATGGAGCTAATTAAGAAACATTCAGAGGTAAAAGATGAATATAAGCTATATTCCGAAATAGTTCATTTATTTTATGCACAAAACAAAATCAAGGGGATGGACAAACCAATGTTATCAGAGTTATTAACAAAAGAAACAATCCATTTTACAGAGGAAAAATTGGATTGGAGAAATGCAATCAATAAAGCATCACAACCATTGGTAGAATCCAATAAAATACAGAAGCAGTATGTGGATGCGATGATAAAGAAAGTGGAAGAAGTGGGTACGTATATTCACATTGGAAAAGGGGTCGCTATTCCACATGCGAGACCGGAAAATGGAGTGAATCAGCTAGGGATGTCCTTCCTTAGAACAAAATCATCAGTTTTGCTTTTAAATCAGGAGGAACATAAAATTGATATCTTTATTTGTTTAGCTGCGATAGATAGTGAAGCACATCTAAAGGCACTTGCACAGTTAACAAAAATTTTAGGTGACAATGAATTACTAGACTCTTTAAAATCAGCTGAAACGGCAGAGCAAGTCATTGAAATTATAAAAAAAGGAGAGAATCAATAATGAAATTTTTAGCTGTTTGTGGTTCAGGTTTAGGAACGAGTTTTATGGTAGAGATGAATATCAACCAAATTTTAAACGAACTAGGTGTAACAGGTGTTGAAGTATCTCATTCTGATTTGAGTTCGGCAGCGCCGGGAGATGCTGATGTATTTTTCCTTGCAAAAGATATTGCTGAAGGGGGATCACATTTAGGTGAAGTGGTCGTTATGGAGAGCATCATTGATATGGATGAATTAAGATCAAAAGTAAAACAAGTAGTGGAAGAAAAAGGACTGGTTTAACATTAGAGTATTAAAAAAGGGGGGAAAGCAATGAAAGTCTTAATTGATATTTTGAGTGAACCGGCAATTTTAGTAGCACTTATTGCTTTAATTGGTTTAATTGCACAAAGAAAGAATATGCCTGATACCATCAAAGGAACGACAAAAACTTTTGTTGGTTTTCTTGTAATTTCTGCTGGAGCAGGTATCTTAGAAACTTCACTGGTGCCTTTTGGTGCAATGTTTGAAGAAGCGTTTAATGTTAGTGGGGTTGTACCGAATAATGAAGCAATTGTTGCTTTAGCATTATCTGAATTTGGAAGAAATACTGCGTTAATCATGTTCTTTGGGATGGTTGTCAACATCTTAATAGCTCGATTTACCCGTTTCAAATATATTTTCTTGACTGGTCATCATACCCTTTATCTTGCAGCGATGCTAGCTGTAATTATGGCTGTAGCAGGGTTCGACACAGTTGGATTAATTGCTGCAGGGTCTGTTGCTCTTGGTATTGTGATGACATTGTCTCCAGCTATTCTTCAGCCATTTATGCGTCAATTAACAGGAAATGATAATGTTGCGCTTGGTCACTTTAGTGCTGTAGGTTATGCTGCGAGTGGTTTAGTAGGTAAACTTTTTAAAGACAGTAAGGAAAATTCTACTGAAAATATTAACTTTCCTAAAGGATTAGGCTTTTTACGAGATAGTACAGTTAGTATAGCTTTAACAATGATCCTGATGTATTTGATTGTAGCGCTTTTTGCAGGACCTTCATTTATCGAGAGTGAACTAAGTGGAGGCACGAACTTTCTAGTATTCTCTCTAATTCAAGCTGGTAGTTTTGCAGCAGGAGTATTTATCATCCTATCAGGAGTACGTTTAGTTCTAGCCGAAATTGTACCAGCATTTAAAGGAATTTCTACTAAACTGGTACCGAATGCGAAACCGGCACTTGATGTACCGATTGTGTTTACGTATGCACCGAATGCAGTGTTAATTGGTTTCTTTGCAAGTTTTGTTGGTGGGATATTCAGTATGTTTATTATGATTTTTACTGGAGGTATTATAATTCTTCCAGGTGTTGTACCTCACTTTTTCACAGGAGCTGCCGCAGGAGTTTTTGGTAATGCGACTGGGGGATTTAGAGGTGCTATTACAGGAGCCTTTGTGAACGGGATAATTATTTCGTTCCTACCAGTGTTCTTAATGCCAGTACTAGGAGATTTAGGTTTTGCTAATACGACATTTTCTGATGCTGATTTTGGTGTAACTGGTATTTTCTTTGGCTCCTTGGCTAATTATGCAGGACCAATTGCTATTACAGTAAGTTTAATTGTAATTATCGTACTAATGGCAATACCATTTAAAAAGAAGAAGCAAAACAAAATTACCTAGACATTTTATTTATAAAATAACCAATATAATATAGGAGGTCTCTTATATGGCAACAGGAAGTTCGACAGTTTCTGAATTAGCTATTAACACGATACGTACGTTAACTATTGATAGTGTGGAAAAAGCACAGCATGGTCATCCAGGAATGCCCATGGGTGCAGCCTCTATGGCATATAGTCTATGGAAAAATGTGTTGAATATTAATCCTGAAAATCCGAGTTGGTTTAATCGTGATAGATTTGTATTGTCAGCTGGACATGGGTCAAATCTATTGTATAATCTGCTGCATCTTTCTGGGTTTGATGTTACGGTTGAAGACTTAAAGAATACAAGACAATGGGGAAGTAAAACACCTGGACATCCTGAATATGGAATAACTCCAGGAGTGGAAGCAACAACAGGACCACTTGGGCAAGGGATTCCAGTAAGTGTCGGAATGGCATTGGCAGAAAGACATTTGGCTGAAACATATAATAGAAAAGATTTCCCTGTAGTTGACCATTACACATATACCATTTGTGGGGATGGCGATCTTATGGAAGGTGTATCTTATGAAGCTGCATCACTAGCCGGGCACTTGAACCTCGGACGATTAATTGTAATGTATGATTCAAATGATATTAGCTTAGATGGTGGACTTGGGTTGTCTTTTTCCGAAAATATCAAAAAAAGGTTTGAATCTTTTAATTGGCAATATTTATATGTAGAAGATGGAAATGATATTGAAGCTATTCAAATTGCTTTAGAACAAGCGAAAGCCGATGAAAATAGACCTACGATTATAGAAGTAAAAACAGTTATTGGTTATGGATCTCCTTCCTTACAGGGTACAAGTGATGCACATAGCGATCCACTAGGTAGGGAAGAAATAGAACGAACAAAAGAATTTTATAACTGGAAACATGAAGCATTTCATGTGCCAGAAGAAGTATATAAGGATTTTAATAGTATAAAAGCAAATGGTGTAGAGAAAGAACAAGAATGGAATGACTTATTTGTTGAATACCAAAATGAATACCCGGAATTAGCAAAAGAGTTGAAAAGAATCATCCATGGAGAGCTTCCTGAAGCGTGGGATAACGGTCTTCCAGTTTATACCGTAGGTGATACGCTTGCTACAAGGGTTGCATCGAGTGAAACATTAAATGCATTAGCTAGTAAGCTATCTGAACTAGTAGGTGGGTCTGCTGACCTCGATTCATCAACAAAAACGAGATTAAAAGATTATGTTGATTTTAGTCGTAATGATTATTCTGGTAGAAATGTTCGGTTTGGTGTGAGAGAGTTCGCCATGGGAGCAATTGCTAATGGAATGGCATTACATCATTTACGATCTTTTGTCAGTACTTTCTTCGTTTTTTCAGATTACTTGCGCCCAGCAATTAGGCTAGCTTCCTTAATGGAATTGCCAGTGATCTATGTGTTTACACATGATTCGATTGCTGTCGGGCAAGATGGACCGACACATCAACCAGTCGAACATCTTGCTGCATTTCGAGCAATGCCAGGGATTTCAGTCATTCGTCCTGCGGATGCTAACGAAACAAGAGAAGCATGGAAGATTGCTGTGGAAGAAAAAGGTCATCCTACAATGCTAGTCTTAGGAAGACAAGGGTTACCTACATTAAAAGAAACAGAGAAATTGGCAAGTGAAGGGGTATGTAAAGGAGCTTATATAGTATCTGAGGCGAAGGGTGAAGCTGATGGGATTATTATTGCAGCGGGTTCCGAAGTGTCTCTATCTATTAATGCTCAAACCCGTTTAGCCGAAGAAGGGATTCATGTGAATGTGGTAAGTATGCCATCTTGGGACCTGTTTGAAAAACAATCAACTGAATACCAAGAAAGTATACTGCCAAAGGACTTGCATAAACGATTGACCGTTGAAATGGGCTCCAAAGTAGGGTGGAGAGAATATGCTGGTAGTAGAGGCATTGTAATGAGTATTGATACATTTGGAGCATCTGCTCCAGGAGACGAAGTAATTGAGCAGTATGGATTTACGGTAGAGAATGTGGTAAATAGGTTTAAAGAGTTAATGTAAATAGTAAGGTGTGAAAAGGGTAGCCTTTAGGGTTATCCTTTTTTGGTGTGTTAGATTAAAAAGAATTTTAAAAGAATAACCAACTTCATTTAATAAACTTCATTTAAAAATACCTAGTTCTTATATATAGGGACAATAAACCTAATTTATGAAATATGTGTTAGGGAGCAGGCCTCAAGTTTTAAAACTGATAGAGTAGATTAGATTCATTTTTTAATTTACTTGAAGGAAATAGTGATCTTTGAAAGAATATTTCTAATTATAAAGTAAATTATTGGAAGTGGGCAAAAAATAATTATAGAGAGGGGTCATAGATTCATAGTAAATCTACTTTTCTGCAACTATCGAGAACAATTTGAAATTGTAAATTGATATTACGAGGAGGATATTATGCTCTATATTATGAAAAATGACATTTGGAAAAGAGTTATGTTCTTTGTAATTGTCTTAGTGATAATATCGATTCCAGTAAGTGGAGTTTCAGCTGAAGCTGAAAGAGATTGGATGACCAATGAAGAATTCCTTGAAAGACTAAGCGAAATTGTAGAAGTTAGTGATGGAAAAGTAGAGACTAATGTAGCCGGTTACAGCGAACAAGGAAATGAAGTAATTTCTGCACGTATTGGTACAGGTGATCAAGTGATATTAATCACTGGTAGTATTCACGGCAATGAAAAAAGTGGTGGGGAGGCACTTGTAGAAATATTAGAATACCTTGGCACTAGCGATAGTTCATTCGCACAATCTATTCGTGAAGAGATTACTATAGTGGCTATTCCACGATATAATGTTGATGGTCTGGAGATACCTCAAAGACAAAACATCTTCTCTTGGGAAGAAGTTATTTCTACCTACCCGCGTTTAGAGGGTGCTGCACCTGCATGGTACTATAATGAGAGAAATGGTGGCTTTGACCTTAATCGTGACTTTAATGCTGATTTGAACTATGAAGTAGTAGCTGAAGATTTACCTGGACACACTAATGATTTTGGATTCTTCATAACTAAGGAATCTCAATTACTGCGAGATCTTTATTTGGAGTTGCAAGATGAGTTTGGCCATGTAGAAGCTTATGTTGATCTTCACCACATGGGAACCCCAGTAATGAATAAAACAGGTGAAGACGTAACAATTGCAATAGACTATCCACCATTAGGACCAGATGATAGCTCAAAATACGATGATTATCCATTGTTGGATCAGGATAAGTCTAAACGTTATGCGTTAGCTGCAGCTCTTGGGGTAAAGGAATTCTCAGATAAAGAAGAGCCTGGTGTAGCCCAATATATCCACTTTCAAGAACGTGATTTTCCTGGACAAGCCAGATCTGCATTTGCTCTTAATGGAACGGCAACTGTCCTTTTCGAAATGCCTGGTCAACAACCTCAATTTGGCTATGATCAAGACTTAGTTGACCGTGTGGAAAATGGGTTATGGGGGATTATTTCTCATATGGCTGATGGTTCTATTGATAATTTGAATGGCGATAATTTCCTTACAGAAATTCCTAGGTATTGGACAGACAACATAACAGATATGAGAGATGTTATGGTACGTTTTACAGAAGAGGGACAATTTAAAAATGATAGGGATGCTCGTTTAGTAGATAACCATTTAGCTGCTCTAGAAAACTATGAAAGCCAAGAGAATAGTGAGAAAATGGTTAAACATTTGAATGGATTTAAAGTTTTACTAGATAGTCAGCGAGAAAATGGACTAATTGAACAAGAAGCTTATAATAGACTCAATAGTGACGCGAATCTTTTACTTGAAAGATGGGATAATAAACCTTATAACTATACCAACATTTTACTTGAAGGATGGGAAAATAACTTAATAGATTAGTTGGATTGGGATAAACATGAAATTCTAAAACAAAGTGAAAATTAATGAGTTCTAGACAGCTACATTGTGCTCCCATAGATATACATTACTTGAATACAGTTATCAAAAAAAACCTCACCCGGTATTCGGTGAGGTTTTTTTAACAAAACAAATTATTCTTCTTAGAATTGTTCAACTGCAATTAAAAGTATAATCATGTCAATCCCAAATTTCTCTCACCCATTCCGGGTGATCAATAAATGGATTACGGTTATGCTGGTAATCGTTGTAGATAATGTCGTTTCTTCTTCTTTCAAAATCATCAACCGGATCTTCCTCATGCCACTCCAGTAATACGGATAGTTTTCCATGATATGGTGCAGATCCATTATTGACTCGATCATTTAATTCTAAATCTAGTTCGCCGCTATCACCTTCATAACGTACATCCATATAAAAAATCATTCTTGCCACATCACCTTTTACACTATCCCTTGGTTCCCAGGAATCGGAGTCATAGTAGTTTCCACTTGCCTCTGTATGTTCGCTGCCACCATCATCAAAGTCGAGGTTACTTCTGGAACTGTTTACAGAAGCATCTGTTGGTCTTAAATGATGGAGGTCTGTGCCAGGCCCCATCGATGTACCGAAGTCTCCGTGAGATTTTGCCCAAACATGTTCGCGATTCCAGTCATCCGCATTTCCACCGTTTTCGTTTTTCCCTTGTGAACGACCAGTATAAAGAAGAAGTACATTATTGGAGTTATTTGGATCTTCATCTGTTTCACGTAGTGCTTCCCAAACATTTGAATAGGAGATTTCCGTATGATCATCAATGATGTTGTGTAGAGCAGATTTTAATTGTTCTCCTGATTTACCTTCTGCTTCATCATAATAGCCGTCTGGGGATGGAGTTTCAGGATCTGTTTCTGGTGGTTGTTCGTCGTCCGTCTGCAGTTCAAAAGCAGTGCCATCTTTTATTCCAGCATGCGCAAAATAGTTTGTAAGTGTACCAGTTACTCTTACTTTTTCTTCTAATATGGAAGGATTAGATTGTAGGCCGAATGAAGTTCGAAATGAAGATGGTATTTGAACGTAAATCATTTCTTCTATGTTCGTTTCAGAAGGGCTGTCAGCTAATGCCAAAGCGTAATTATTTGGAAAGTTACTTGTGATGACTGAAGTTGTGGAGACTGGTTGGCCGACAATAAATCCCTCAACCGTTTGACTAGAATTATCTTGATTGGCAATAGCCTGTGAGACGGTGTATGGAGACGAGACTGATTCATCTCCTGAGGATGCATTCACAAAAATATTTGTTAATGGTTGGATAAACAATAATACAGATGCAAGCAATACAAGAGCTATAATCAGTGTTCTTTTTTGGATATTTTGCAATTGATTCTCCTCCTTTTGGTAGGTTCAACTGTATTATATAACATTGTTATAAAGTTAGGTTTACCAAAGTATAAAGTTGTTGTAACAAAAAATATGAGTTAGGTCGTAGTCGAAAATACTGGGAGTTAGTATTGATTTGTATTAACAACACACTCAACTTATTTATTTGCAACCCCTAGTCCTGACAAATAGGATCATTAAACCTAATTTTTGAAAAAGTGTTAGGGTAGATGACTTAATTTTTTGAAAGTATGGGAGTATTATAGATTCATTTTTAATTTATTTGAAGGAAATTGATAGATATAGAAGGAATACTTCTACATATAAACTAAAAATGTGGAGGGATAAGATGAAACGTATAGGACAGGTTGTATTGTTGAGTGGTTCTATTTTGTTAGGTGCAGGGATGTTAACACCGTTTGCTGGTTCCCCAGTTATTTCAGAGGCGTCAGAAATTAATATGCCACCAGTTTCAGGTTTTATCAGTCATGATGAATTAACAAGAGAACTTAATCAAATTGAAAGAACAAGCAATGGTAATGTAGAAGTAGATGTTGTTGGTTATTCTAATCACAATCGTGAAATTTATAAGGCGACAGTTGGTTCAGGTGATAAAGTTGTTTTGATTCAAAGTGAGATTCATGGAAATGAAAAAGTAGGTACAAAAGCGTTGTTAAATATGATTAAAAAGATAGGTAAAAACAACTCTCCAGAAATGAGACAACTTAGAGAAGAGGTGACAATTGTGGCAGTGCCAATGGTCAATCCTGATGGCTCTGAATTGAATCGTCGTGGTAATGAGTTGAATTGGGATGAAGTAATTAATCAGTTCCCACAATTGGAAGGTGCAGAGCCATCTTGGAATTATTATACTTATACTAACCAATATTGGGATTATGCTTCAAATCCAGGTTTTGATGTAAATCGAGACTTTAATCCGAATTTGAATTATGTACCACAATTTGAAGATTTCCCAAATAATTCTTCAGAACCAGGATGGTTTATTACTCCCGAAGCTCAGACCATCCGAGATGTTTATAAAGATCTGCAAGAACAATTTGGTACTGTTGATGTATTTATAGACCTACATCATCAAGGTGAATATGTAATCGATGGTACTGATATTCCAGTTACATTATCTCTATCGGGTGTATTTGTACCCCACCCTAGTACACCAGAAGGGGAGAAATATAGTGAGTATGCGGACGTTTATAATGAAGATTTTTCCAAACAATTGAATGTTGCTGCTTATGATGCATTACAGCAGATGGGGAATTCACCATTTGGCAATATTTCACTTTATTCACAGGACTTAGATTTACCAGGTACTGCACTTGGTTCGTTTGCGCTAAATGGAAGTGGAGCTGTATTATTTGAAGTTACCGGACAGACGCAAAGTTTTGGTCAAAAGAAAATGGGACAATTGACTAAGGCTGTTGAAGAAGGGTTATACGGAATTTTAAATAGTCTTGCAACGGATGAAGTCTATGAATTGGATGTAGAGGATTATGATAAGATTCCTCTAACAGATCGGTAATAATATATATAGTTAGTTTTGAATAGATTAATTGAATTGAAAAGCGTGGTATTTTTCATGAAACACGGATAAAAAATACCACGCTTGTTTTTTGTTACAGGGAAGCGGAATCTATGCATTGAGCTTATGACTGACCTTTGATCTGGTTGAATATGATACAAATTAGTTAATCAATATACTTATCCTTTAAACTATCTGAACCAATTCCGCCTATTATCATCATAGCTAATGGTAAAAAGTTGGCTAAGATTTTTACTAGCTTCCCATCTGTTACCAAAAATTCTGTACCAATGAAATAATTCAAGCCCAAAATTATCAGCTTTACTAATAATAAAAATGCACCTAATAAAAATAAGCTGTCAAAAAAAGTTTTCCATTTTGGATGCGCCAGTTGTTTACTATCTCGAATTACTTTTTCTTTCAATTCTTCGTCACTCCTCAATAATTCATCTATCGTGATACCGAATAAGTCACTTAAATTGATAATCACTTCGATGCTAGGATAATTTTTACCAGTCTCCCATTTTGAAACTGATTGACGACTAACATATACTTTTTCAGCGAGATAGTCTTGTGACCAACCTCTTTTTTCTCGTTCCTTTTTTAATTTGTCACCAAAAATCATATTGTTCATCGCCTTTCCTTTTTCATTATTACTTAGATGAAGAGCTATAGTAAAGATAGTTATAGGTGCATCAAGGTGCAACCTAGTGTTGCCCCTTATTTATTCCGCCCGTCTGTTGCATTATCACAATCCATATTGTCAACGTCATTGTATCAAACTTTTTTATAAATCATCAGACTTTATTCAAAATGATCAATCTATAGTATAAATTTTCATAGTTTATTTCAAAGCAACACCTCTATATGACAAATGTCATATCATTCCATGACGTTTATGACTTATGAAAGCTTTATCCGAAGTTTAGAATAGTACTAATATGTAACCTGTTAGAGGAGGAAAAGCATGAGTAAACAAAAACAAGCGCAATTAAGAAAAAGTGTTTCCGTCTTTGCTAAGTCAGATACAAGGACGAGCATTATTCAACTAATAAATTCTATTTTGCCGTTCTTCCTATTATGGTTTCTGGCATATCAGAGCCTATCGGTATCTATTTGGCTTTCTTTAGCAGTATCGGTTGTTGCAGCAGGATTTGTTGTTCGTATCTTTATCATTTTCCATGATTGTACGCATATGTCATTTTTTAAAAATGCCAAAGCGAACAGAATCGTCGGTACGATATCGGGTATTATCACGCACTTTGCTTTTGAAAAATGGAAACGAGATCATGCTATTCACCACGCGACAAGTAGTAATTTAGATAAACGTGGAACTGGTGACGTGTGGGTAATGACAGTGGACGAGTATGCGAATGCTTCCTTTTGGGGCAGACTTGCGTACAGACTTTACCGTAATCCAATTATTATGTTTGGATTAGGTCCGGCATATCTATTCTTGATTTCAAACCGATTTAATCGAAAAGGTGCCAAACGTAAAGAGCGCTGGAATACATATCTAATCAATGTTTCCATTTTAGCTATTTATGGTTTATTGATTTGGGCTATTGGCTGGCAAGCGTTTTTGGTCGTCCAATTACCAATTTTATTTGTTGCAGGAGCTGCAGGAATCTGGTTATTCTATGTGCAACATCAGTTTGAAGATTCTTACTTTGAAAATGAAGATGAATGGGATTATGTAAAAGCAGCAGTTGATGGAAGTTCTTATTATAAGCTTCCAAAGGTAATCGAGTGGATAACAGGAAGTATTGGTTATCATCATGTGCACCATTTAAGCCCAAGGGTTCCAAACTACCACTTGGAGAAAGCACATGAGTCAACACCACCATTGCACAAAGCAACAACAATCACGTTATTAACGAGTTTACAATCACTTCGTTTTCGTTTGTATGATGAAAAGAGCAAGTCATTTGTTTCTTTTAAGCAATTTAAGCAGATGGAGAATGAAGACAAATTAAACCAACAATTAAAGTCAAGAAAAACAAGTTTTCAAAAATAATCATTCTTCTCAAAATAGATTAATGACGGTTAGAAAAAATAAAAAATTATAGGTTAGAAACAAAACCCTTTATAACACGTATGAAGGGTTTTTGTTATACTAAGCAAAACAAGGAATGAATAGAGGAGAGATTGGAATGCAACATTGGTATCATCTATTTCCGAAAAATACGGGTCTTAGTCTTTTTGCGTGGATTGCATTTTGTCTGCTTCCATTTTATTTTGTGCTTCGCTCCTCTTCACCAATAGAGATTGCTGTTGGAGTAATCATGATTGTTTTATTCTTTGCAACTTACCGATTGGCGTTTATTAAAAAAGGCTGGACGGTCTATGTATCTGTTGGTATTGAAATCTTCATTAGTGTTGGAGTAACTCTATATTTTGGTTATGTATATTTTTCATTATTTTTAGCTTTCTTTATAGGGAACATACAGAATAAGGCTGGTTTTATTTCACTGTATGTTATCCATCTCGTCACGACACTGGCAGCAGTAAGCATTGGTTTTTTCATTCAAGAAGCGATGTTTTATACTCAATGGCCGTTTATTATTATTTGTGTAATTGGTGTTATTTTACTTCCGTTTACCATGTATAATCGAAATAAACGAGAGAAGTTAGAAAATCAACTAGAGAATGCCAATCAAAAAATCGCCCGACTAATTGTGCTCGAAGAACGTGAGCGCATTGCTCGAGACTTGCATGACACATTGGGACAAAAACTTTCGCTTATGGGGCTAAAAAGTGAACTTGCTGGAAAATTAGTTGACGCTAACCCTGAGTCAGCGAAGAATGAGTTGGTGGATATCCATCAAACAGCAAGAACAGCTCTGAAAGAGGTTCGTGAACTTGTTTCTGGAATGAAAGGAACCAGATTAAAAGATGAGCTTATCCGTGTTCGCCAACTTCTTGAAGTAGCACAAATAACTTTTGAAGTGGAAGATAATCTTAAGCGTTGGGATGCCCCATTACTCATTGAAAATGTATTAAGTATGTGTTTAAAAGAAGCAGTAACAAATGTGGTGAAACATAGTGAGGCAACAGAGTGTAAAATAGTAATGAAGCAAACACCTGATGAATGGACAATTCGCATTATAGATAATGGTATAGGTATTCAAGATAAGGTACATACATTTAAAGGGAATGGAATTCTTGGAATGAAGGAGCGGTTGGGATTCGTTAATGGATCCTTGTCGTTTGATGCTACGAATAAGAGTAAAACCATCCTTACCATCCAAGTGCCACGTGTAATTCAACAGACGGAACAGGAGGAGTCGAATTGATTCGAATTGTGATTGCCGAAGATCAACAATTATTGCTCGGAGCTTTGGGCACTCTTCTTAGTATGGAAGAGGATATGGAAGTGGTTGGACAGGCGAAGAATGGGGAAGAAGTATTAAACTTAGTTGAGAAATGGAAGCCTGATGTGTGTATCATGGACATAGAAATGCCTGTGAAGACTGGGTTAGATGCAGCAGAAGTATTACGAGATGATGAATGTAAAGTTATTGTCTTAACTACTTTCGCTCGTACCGGATATTTTGAACGAGCGCGTAAAGCGAATGTTAGCGGTTATTTATTAAAGGACAGTCCTAGTGAAGAATTAGCAAATTCAATTCGCGCTATTATGGCTGGTCGCAAGGTGTATGCACCAGAATTAATTGATATGGCCTACGAGGAAGGAAATCCGCTGACAGAGCGGGAGGAGCAAGTGCTTAAACTCATTGCCGACGGGAAGACAACGAAAGAGATTGCAGGTCAACTTTATTTAACAAATGGTACTGTTCGTAATTATGTATCAACAATCATGGACAAATTGAATGTCAGCAACCGTATTGAAGCCATTTCCAAATTAAAAGAAAAGGGTTGGTTTAAATAGTTCCTCCGTATTATGCAAACTTTCTAGTATCGATCATGTGAACTTGTTTAGTGATTAAAGAGCTAAGGTTTAATAATATACTTTTCTATTGTAACTTTCATGTTCGGCGTATGTTCTTAATACGTAAATAAGATTGTTTTAATTTGTATAATTTTTATTGTTTACACCTCCTTTTAACTTTTCATTTCGGTTATAAAGATATGAAAGGTTAAAAGGAGGTTTTTTTATGTGGTTTTCTAATGGACTTATTCCAGACTAATCGTTTCCCTATACATAAACAAAAGAGAAGAAGAAGAGGTGGACCATTCTTTTACAATTCGAAACATCGGTCAGCTATTCTTTTTACACTTCGTCCAATGATAATCAAACTTTGAATATTTATAATTTTCTCAATAATATATATTGTTGATTTAAGCAAAAAAATGTAAAGACAATTAATAATTCTACCAAATAGGGATGGGTGATTAATTTGCAAATATTTAAATCAAAATATGTTTACCATTTATGTACAATCTTCGGGCTAATTATGCTAGAAAGTCCTATTATTCTAGCTGCAAATCGTGTAGAACCAATGATTTTTGGATTTCCTTTTCTTATTAGCTGGGTTTTGTTTTGGTGGTTGTTTTGTTGCGTTGTTTTATATATTGCATATCGGACGAACTGGGGGAAAAACAAAGAATAGGGAGGGTATTTATATATGGGTTCTGGCAGTATAATTATATTTCTATTTTTATTAATACCACTTATTGTAGGGTTTGTTGCAGCATCTAAAGGACAAAGCAGCAGTGATGATTATTTTATTCAGGGAAGAGGAATGGGGTCAATTGCTGCATTTTTTACAGTTGCAGCAACCTGGTGGAGTGCATTCGCATTTCTCGGATCGAATGCCTCTTTCTATACAGATGGCCCTGTTTATTTAACAGCTTTTGCATGGAATATATTATTTGGATACTTGTACTATGTTGTAGGAAAACGAATTTGGTATCTAGGAAAGAAATTTAATTATACAACTCCTTCAGATTTTCTTGGGGATTTTTATGATAGTGAGAAGTTGCGTATTATTGTGGCATTGATTGTTAGTGTTTTTACTATTCCTTATTTACAAATTCAATTAACCGGTGGTGCCTACTTAATTGAGGTAGCATCTGGTGGAGTAATTCCGTTTTGGATGGCTGCTGCACTTTTCTATGCTGTTATTATTGTGTATGTATGGGTAGGTGGAATGCGTGCAGTTGCATGGACAGATGTTATTTATGGTGCTCTTTTGTTTTTCAGTTTATTATTCGTTGGTCTTTATATTTCAAGCCTTGTTGGAGGTCCGACTGCAATGTTTGAACAAATGAGTCAGCAAAATCCTGCTCATTTAACGCTTCCTGGTCCAGAAGGGGAATCAGGTTACGCTGCATGGATTTCTTTGTGCGTGATTACTGCACTTGGCGCGATCATGGGACCACAATTATGGTTACGAATGTATGCAGTGAAAAATAGTAAACTATTTAATTTAATGCCTCTCCTCATTTCATTTATTGCGATTACGTATATCGGTTCCGTACTAATAAGTTGGACAGGTGTTCTTGTGATGCCAAATGTAGAAAATGCAGATCAGATATTACCGATGATGGTAATGGATTATATGCCAATTGTGTTTGGGTCGATAGTGCTTGCAGGTGGAGCTGCAGCAGCAATGTCTACAGCAAATAGTCAAATCCATGCAGTATCTACTGTCATTACGAAGGATTTTTATCAACGATATCAAAATCCCAAAGCTTCCGATAGTCAACTAAAACAGGTATCACGTTTTGCTATTCTTCTGTTTTCCATCATCGCTTATATACTTGCATTATTTGCTCCAGGAGTGCTTGTAACAATCGGGCTTGTTGCATTTGGTGGTACGGCACAATTGATTGTTCCTACAATGGGTGCACTTTTTTGGAAAAACTCAAATGGAAAAGGTGCGATCGCTGGTTTATTTGGTGGAGTAGCAGTTACGTTACTTTTCACTTTTGTACCAGGAATAACAAGTCCATTTGGTTTAAATCCTGCTATGTGGGGACTTATTCTAAATGTAGTTCTGTATGTAACGGTTAGTCTTTCTACAGCACCAAGACAACAAAACGTAATTGATCGATTTGACCGTGCATTAAACAATTTTAAAGAGAATGAAGATGAAATAAAAGAAGAAGTAGATGATGAAAATTATGTAGTAACAAAATAGACAGATTAATGGGAATTTTGAGATCTATTTCTATTTCTTATAGCCTGTCATAGGGATTTAGTACTGTCATTAAATTTTTTAAGGAGCGAGACAATGACATATTTAATGATTAATGGAGAAGTCATCACAGTGAATGCAAGTAATGAAGTTGCTCAAGCTGTTGCTATTTCTAAAAATAAAATAGTAGCAGTTGGTGACAATGAAAAAATACTAGAACTAAAAGATAGGAACACAAAAGTAATTGATTTAGGTGGACGTACGTTAATGCCAGGTTTTATTGATTCCCATATACATATTACGTTACATGGTACCAATGAGTTATCGGTATCTTGTAAAGATGAGCGTATTAATTCTATTAAAGATTTGATAGGTGCTATGAAAGAGCAAGCTTCAAAAACCCAAACTGGCAAATGGATTCGTGCTTGGGGGTATAATGAAAGCAAGTTTAAAGAAAAGCGATTCCCTACTAAAGAAGAATTGGATTCAGTATCGACTGAAAATCCAATTATTTTGACCAGAACGTGTAATCATATTTCTGTGGTTAATAGTAGAGTGCTTGAAGAAGCAGGATTAACAGGAATCACACCAGACCCAGCTGGTGGAAGGCTTGGAAGAGAAGAAAATGGTAAACTTAATGGACTGCTGATCGAAAGTGCGCACATGGATATGTTCGCTAAGGCTTCCTTTAGCAATGAGGAGATGAAGGAAGCACATACAATAGCATCTAAACAGTTTGCAGAGAAAGGGATTACTTCAATTCATGAAGCATCGGGGTTTGGGTTACAGAATATTCGCCAACTACAGACGCATTCAAAAGAAGGTATTATTAAACAAAGATTATATGTAATGATTGGTGCTTTAAATGGAGCTGATAAAATAGTTAGAAGTATGAATAAATCAGCTATTTTTACTGGATTGGGTGATGACAAATATCGAATTGGACCAGTTAAGTTATTCTTGGATGGCAGCAGTAGTGGTCCGACTATTTGGACTAGAGATCCATACACAAGTGATGCTGATGAATATGGTGTGCAGTACTATGAACAAGAAGAGGTAGACGAGATTTTTATACCAGCACATAAAAATGGTTGGCAAATTACTGCCCATGCTCAAGGAGATGCCGCAATTGATATGTTGCTAAATACTATTGAAAAGGCTAATAATCTGCACCCAAGACCTGATGCAAGACATCGAATTGAGCATGCTGGTATAGCATCTCCAGATTTAATTCAACGAATGAAGGAGCAGAATGTTATACCGACACCAAATCCTGCCTTTCTCTATGAGTTTGGAGATGGGTATGCAATTAATTACGGGGAAAGAACTTCGAACATGTATCCATTAAATGATTATTTAGAAGCGGATGTTCCTGCTGCATTCGGCTCTGATTGTCCAGTAACTACATATTCCCCAATGCGTGGAATTCATGCTGCATTAACAAGAATGACACAGTCAGGGCAAGTACTTGGTAAAGAGAAAACCGTTTCACTAATGGACGCTATCCGTATGTATACTCTAAATGGTGCTTATGCATCTTTTGAAGAAGATATAAAAGGAAGTATTGAAATAGGAAAGCTAGCAGATTTAATTTTACTAGATAGTTCATTATTAAGTGCTGATGTAGATGATATCCCAGAGATAAAGGTTGAGTGGACGATGATTGACGGTGAGGTTGTTTATAGTAGAAAAGTGTATTGATTTAGGAACTATACTATTCTTTGATAGTATAGACTTAATCCAACTTCGCATTGAATCTAATTATTATATCTACCTATCGTCAAAACTACTATATTTTTGTTTAAATTTTCAAAAAATAGTTATCTTGTCCGATTGTTTCCATTACTAGTCCTTGATAATCTATTAGTGAACAACACAAAAAATAATCGAGGAGGAGTAAAAATGAGCAACAGGAAAAAAGTATGGTTTGAAGATGCAGAACGTAAACTTGACCCTGGCTTAGTGGAACAATTACGGAATTCTCGAAAAGTAGACCAGAATGAAACTAGCAAAAATGAAATCCCCCTTATCGTTTATTTGAAAAAGGATTGTGAAAGAGGCAAAAAAGACAACCTCTTAAAAGTATGTAATATTGACTCCCATAACAATCTCCATAGAGAACTACGCAGTATAAATGCGATGAAAGGATATTTAACACCTGATAGAATACAACAGATTAAAGACCATGAAGCAGTAGATCGGATTTTTTATGATCGGATTGTAACTGCCTTCTTAGATATAGCAAGTGAGCAAACAGGAGCTGCCAATGTTCAAGAACAGCTTGGATTAACTGGAAAAGGCGTTACGATAGCAGTAATCGACACAGGTGTCCATGCCCATGATGACTTGACGGATCCGACAAATAGAATTATAGCTTTTCAAGATTTTATAAACGGAGAAAGCGAACCTTATGATGATAATGGACACGGAACACATTGTGCTGGCGATGCGGCTGGAAATGGCAGTCTCTCCAATGGAAAGTATATTGGACCAGCACCAGAAGCATCTATTATTGGGCTAAAGGTTTTAGATGAGCAAGGGAGTGGGAGATTATCCACGATTATTGAGGGTTTGGAATGGTGTGTCGATCATAAAGAAGAGCACAATATACGGATTATTTCGCTTTCGCTTGGAGCGCCGGCCTATGAATCTTTCAGGGATGATCCATTATCACTGGCTGCTCAATCTGCTTGGCATCAAGGAATTGTAGTTTGTGCTGCTGCTGGAAACGATGGACCTGCCGCATCAACGATTAGTACCCCGGCCATTGACCCATTTGTCATTACGGTTGGATCGACGGATGATAAGAATACATTAGAGCGTACGGATGATGGAATAGCAGATTATTCTAGTAGAGGACCTACAATTGATAAGCTGATTAAGCCGGATGTATATGCTCCAGGTACAAATATTATCTCCTTGTTAGCCCCGGGATCAGTGTTGGAATCCCAAATCCCGGAGATGGTTATCGATGAAAATTATATACAATTGTCGGGTACATCGATGGCAACACCAATTTGTGCAGGGATCATCGCCCTTATGCTGGAAGCTAATCCTAATCTCAGTCCAAATGATATAAAGAGCATCCTAAAAGCAACATCTCATCCAACACTTGATGATATATGGGGATATATTGAAGCCAAAAGTGCCGTCGAAATGGCAAAGAATTATCAACGACAAAATTCTGCTGAGGTAGTGCAAGAAAGTTAGAGAAGGAAAAGCGACCTAATATGCTAAGTGATTCAGGGAAATCAGGATACAATAGCAAACAATCCGAACTTAATTCAAATAGGGAATTTGAATTAAGTTCGGATTTTTCTTTTAATGTTGCTTGTATTAAATCTGAGTGGAAGTTTGCTCTATTCTAAGATATGTTTCTCATTATTAACGATGGGAGGCATACTTTTTAGTGCATGTAAAAGAGTGAAACAGATAGACATCAAGAGTTTATGATATTCATATTGTAGTTCCATCAAATCTGATATATCATATACCAAAAGGTGGATTTTTTAGAGGGGGTTGCTATGAAGCGAGAAATTATTTTATATAAATCTATTCCAAATGATCTGCTGGAACAATTGACAAATTACTTTATCGTCCATCAGCATCAGCATAAATCAGAAATGGATGATTACTTTATTAGTGATTTACAGCGTGTAGAGGGTATTATCGGATCTAAATTACGGGTTGATCAGCAGCTTCTAGTTCAAGCACCTCGTTTAAAAATTGTCACTAATATGTCGGTTGGTTATGATAATTTGGATATAGAAGAGCTGACAAAAAGAGGTATTATGGCAACGAATACTCCGGATGTTTTAACAGATACAGTTGCAGATATGGTACTTGGATTGTTGTTAGCCGCATCTAGAAGAATCTGTGAATTGGATCAATATGTGAAGTTAGGCAGATGGGATGAAAATATTGGTGAGCATTTATTCGGAGTTGATGTCCATCATAAAACATTGGGAATTATTGGTATGGGGCGAATTGGTTTAGCAATTGCAGAAAGGGCACATTACGGATTTAAAATGAAGATAGTCTATCATAATCGTTCCACCCATTCATATGCAGAAAAAAATCTACAAGCTAATTATGCTTCCTTAGAAGAGCTTTTAAAAGTTTCCGATTTTATACTTGTAATGGCACCTTTAGTTCCTGAAACAGTCAAATTAATCGGTGAGAAGGAATTTAGCTTAATGAAAGAAACAGCAATTTTTCTAAATGGATCTCGCGGAGAACTTGTGGATGAAACAGCACTTATTCATGCTTTACAATCCAAAAAAATATTGGGAGCTGGTCTAGATGTCTATGAACAAGAGCCGATTTCTAAAGATAGCCCGCTCCTTCAAATGAAAAATGTTGTTACATTGCCGCATATAGGTTCTGCAACCAAGGATACAAGGTATCAAATGGAAAAACTAGCTGTAGAGAATCTTATCAAAGGATTAACTGGGGAAGTACCTCCGAGTCTTATTAATCCAGATGTCCTTAAAAACAACAGTAAAAAGGAGAACGATAGTGATGGATAAAGACATTCAAAAAAAAATAAGTATGCAGTCGCGTTCTGTACGTGATCTAATTTATGACTATTTAAAAGAGGCGATTATTAATGGGGAATATGAGCCTGGTTTTCATTTACGAGAAAGAGAGTTAGCTAAAGCTTTTGAAGTGAGCACAACACCAATTAAAGAGGCATTTCGACTACTTAGCAATGAGGGGTTAGTTAGTACACTATCAAGAAAAGGAACCTTTGTTTCGGATGATATCATGAGCTCAGTCGAAGAGATTGCCCGTGTAAGAGCTGCGTTGGAAGGTGTCGCAGCAAGGTTTGCTGCTATAAAGCGAACAGATGAGGAATTGATCCAATTGGAAGCTATAATTAATCAGATGGAGAATTTCACGAATGAGAATAATCGAGAGAAATTAAACGAATTTAATAGTGAGTTTCATCAATTTATTCGTAAATGTGCGAGAAATGGTTTTATATTTAAACAAGTAGAGTCTGTTCATTCATATGACCAATATATTCGTAAAAAAGCATTATCTAATATAGAAGAGCATGAAAAGGCATTTAAGGAGCATTTTCTTATTTATAAAATGATCGTTGATCAAGATCCAGATGGAGCAGAAAGGGTCATGCGAGAGCATATTATTCGTTCAGCAAAGGTGGCGCTTTATTAAATGACATCCATTAATTGAAAGTGATCGAGAAGAAGTTTTTTTGTTAAAAATTCAGAATAAACTTGACAATAATTCTCTTACTACCTTATAGTTGATATATCAGATATCAATTTAAGGATAGGAGGGAATAAATGAGTAACATAACCATATCGGAAAAGGACTTGCAAAGTTTTTGTCGTGATCTTTTAAAACAAAGTTTGCCTGATGAAGAAGCGAAAGTAATTGCAGAAACATTGGTTGACGCAGATTTGCGTGGGGTTACCTCACATGGTGTACAGCGTGTAGCGGGATATTTAAAAAGGATGGAAGCGGGGATTATCGAGAGAAAGACAAATATTAGTGTAGTTCAGGATTCTTTTGCAACTGCTTTACTTGATGCGAACAATGGTTGGGGACAGGTTGCTGGGGTTAAAGCAATGGATATGGCCATTCAGAAAGCAGCACAATACGGTACTTCGTTCGTAGGTGTTTCAAATTCGAATCATTTTGGAACCGCTTCCTTTTATACGAGAATGGCTGCAGAAAGAGGATTTATCGGAATTTCAATGACTAATGCATCTCCGATTATGGTCCCTTTTGGAGCAAAAGAACCTTCATTGGGTCCAAATCCTATTTCAATTTCGATTCCAGCTGGAGAAGGGCAGAAACCAATTATTTTGGATATGTCAACTAGTAATGTTGCCAGAGGGAAAATTATGGTTGCCAAGAAAAATAAGGATTCCATCCCAGAAGGTTGGGCGATCACTAAAGATGGGAAACAAACAACGGATGCAGATGAAGCTTGGGAAGGATTTGTGCTTCCAATGGGGCCTAAGGGATCTGGCTTAGCAATTATTATTGATATTCTAAGTGGTGTTCTAACTGGTTCATTATTTGGGAAGAGAATCCCGAGACAATATGATGACCCATATCCACAACAATTAGGGCATTTATTCGGTGCGATTAACATTGAAAATTTCGGGGATCCGGAACTTTTTTATCAACATGTATCAGAAAAGATTGAAGAGACTATTTCGAGTGAACCAAGTGAAGGATTTGATCAAGTTTATATGCCTGGAGATATGGAATCACAGCGTAAAAAAGAGTATAAAGAAAATGGTATTCCAATAAGTCAAGAAATTATCAACGAATTAAGAAAGACTGGAGAAAAATATGGGATTGATCTAGAACACTATCTATCCCAAAACAAACAGAGTAAATAGATAGAGATGCGTTTAGTAGCTTAGGCTAGTTTAACGGCCGATTATATTTAAAAGGTAAAGGAGAGAAGCGAATATGGATTATGGAGAATTTAGTAAACGATTCTCAACGATTTCGGGGATAAATATTGTTCCTTTTGTGGAAGGTACGAAAGAAATTGACTGGGAAGGGTTGGATGACAATGTCAACTTTCTTCTTAAAAATGGAATAAAAGTTATTGTTCCAAACGGAAACACTGGTGAATTTTATGCACTGACCATAGAGGAAGCAAATCAGGTAGCAACTAGAGTAACAGAATTAGTAGACGGTCGAGCAACGGTGGTGGCTGGTATTGGTTATTCAGTAGATACTGCTATAGAAATGGGTAAATCTGCAATTGATTCGGGAGCGGATTGTGTGATGATCCATCAACCAGTTCATCCATATATTACAGATGCTGGGGCGGTAGAATATTATAGGAATATTATTGAGGCATTAGATGCTCCATCCATTATTTACTTTAAAGATGCTCATTTAAGTGATGATGTGATTAAAGAGTTAGCTCCATTAAAGAAATTGGTTGGAATCAAATACGCAATTAACGATATTCAACGTGTAACCCAGGTTATTCGTGGTGTACCGAAATCTTCTAATGTTGCATTTATTTGTGGGACAGCGGAGAAATGGGCACCATTTTTCTATCATTCTGGGGCAGTAGGTTTTACTTCAGGATTGGTCAACGTTTTTCCACAAAAGTCATTTGCGTTACTGCAAGCATTAGAAGAAGGGAACCAAGAAAAAATATGGGACATATGGGAAGAAGTTGTTCCATTTGAAGACCTAAGAGCGAAACATAACAATGGCAATAACGTAGTGGTAATTAAAGAGGCGATGGAACAATTAGGTCTAAGAGCTGGTGTAACAAGGGAACCGGTAAATCCTTTATCACAAAATGATAGACTAGAGTTAGAGGAGCTATTAAAAAGCTGGAATATGCAAGAGGTGAGGTGACAACGAATGGAATTTCGAGTATTAGTCCCGCAAAAGATTGCACAAGAAGGAATTAGGTTACTAGAGGAAAATGGTGCTAGTATGGTTGTACCACCTAGCTATGATGAAGCTACACTTGTGAATTATGTAAGAGATGTTGATGCTATTATTGCTAGAACGGAAATATATTCCCACAGGGTGTTAGAAAATGCTAACCGTTTAAAAATTATTGCAAGGCACGGGATAGGTGTGGATAATATTGATGTGAAGGCTGCTACAAAGTACGGTATAAAAGTAACCAATACTCCGTCAGCAAATATAAATGCAGTGGCAGAACTTGTGTTAACCTTTATGCTAGCAAGCACGCGACATTTATTGCCAATTGATGATGCAGTACGTCATGGTAATTTTGATATTCGCAATCGGCTATTTGGTTATGAGTTAAATGGGAAAACGCTCGGGATTATTGGTTTCGGAAATATCGGAAGGCTTATTGCTGAAAAATGTAGGTTAGGATTAGGAATGAATATTGTAGTCTTTGATCCTTATGTGACAGCGGAAGATGTAGAGTTATATGCAAAATTAACAGAATCGTTAGAAGATTTATTGCGAATATCCGATGTAGTTACTTTACATGTACCGTATGTTAGCACTACGCACCATCTTCTCCATAAAGGCTCATTCCAAATGATGAAAAAAGATGCGATATTAATCAATGCGGCTCGTGGTGGTGTCGTAGATGAAAAAGCGCTAGTGGAGGCTTTAATGAACGGAGAAATCAGGGGAGCTTGCGTGGATGTTTTTGAAGAGGAGCCACCAAGAGCAGAGAATCCTTTATTCAAATTGGAGAATGTGATTGTTACACCGCACTTAGGAGCGCAGACTCATGAAGCATTTAAAAAAATGGCAATAGATGCTGCAAATGAAATCATTTCAGTAAAAAATGGGGAAGTCCCAGAACACTTAATTCATCCAGTGACAACATAATTTTTTAATAGGAGAGGATGATAAATGATGAAAATTACGGATCTGGAATTACATGCTGTCGGAATCCCGCGTCATACAGGGTTTGTGAATAAACATGTAATTGTAAGAATTCATACAGACGAAGGGTTAACAGGGATTGGTGAAATGTCGGATTTCTCCCACTTACCCCTTTATTCGGTGGATCTTCATGACTTAAAACAAGGACTCTTGTCCATTCTTTTAGGTAAGAATCCATTTGATCTGATGAAAATTAATAAGGAATTAACCGATCACTTCCCGGAAACGATGTATTACTATGAGAAAGGAAGTTTTATAAGAAACGGGATAGATAATGCATTACATGATTTATGCGCTAAGTACTTAGATATTTCTGTATCGGATTTTCTCGGAGGTAGAGTCAAAGAAAAAATAAAAGTCTGCTATCCGATTTTTAGACATCGGTTCTTAGAGGAAGTAGAAAGTAATCTTGATGTGGTTCGTCAAAAATTGAATCAAGGTTTTGATGTTTTTCGTTTATATGTAGGGAAAAACCTTGATGCTGATGAGGAATTTTTATCTAGGGTGAAAGAAGAATTTGGCTCTAGGGTACGTATCAAATCCTATGATTTTAGTCATCTACTAAATTGGAAAGATGCTCATCGCGCAATCAAACGTCTAACCAAATATGATCTGGGATTAGAAATGATAGAGAGTCCAGCACCAAGGAATGACTTTGATGGTTTGTATCAACTGAGACTAAAAACAGACTATCCAATCAGTGAACATGTCTGGAGTTTTAAACAGCAACAAGAAATGATAAAAAAAGATGCCATTGATATCTTTAATATTTCCCCTGTATTTATTGGTGGACTCACATCTGCTAAAAAAGCAGCGTATGCAGCAGAAGTAGCAAGTAAAGATATAGTTTTAGGAACCACCCAAGAATTATCAGTTGGAACGGCAGCCATGGCTCATCTAGGATGCTCTTTAACAAATATAAATCATACGTCTGATCCTACTGGTCCCGAGCTTTATGTAGGAGATGTAGTTCAAAATAGAGTTACGTATAAAGATGGGTATCTTTATGCTCCAGACCGAACTGTAAAAGGACTTGGCATCGAACTTGATGAATCATTGTTAGCAAAATATCAAGTGCCAGATTTGAGTTGGGATAATGTGTCAGTGCATCAACTTCAAGACCGTACAGCTGATACAACATCTTAAACAGTATAGAGAAGAAAGTCAATCGATGGAATAATTGTTATGTAGATTAGTAGCAGTTTGTTCCATGTGATATTTTATTTTTTATTTGTCCGACAAATGAAGAATATATTTGACTGAAAATACACAATATTATATACTATCCGTAAGAATTTAGGATAGGAGACGAGTTAGTGAGTAGAGATATTAAATTAAAGTCAATTAAAAAGAATACGCTTTCAAGTCTGGTGATGGATGAAATTATCAAACTTTTGATTGATGGAAAAATTAAACCAGGTGATAAGTTACCCTCAGAATATGAATTGATGGAAATGCTTTATGTGAGTAGGGCAGTTCTTAGAGAGGCGTTAAGTGCTCTGGAGACATTAGGTATACTCAAAAGAAAATCGAGAGAGGGCACATATATTTCAGATAAAATTGGTACTCGACCATTCCGCCTTATGTTAGCGTTATCATCCGATGATATTGAAACGATTATTGAGACTAGAATGACGCAGGAACTTGGATTTGTAACACTGGCAGCGGAAAAAATAACAGAGGAAGAGTTACAAAGACTTGAGACCACCATCTATAACATGAGTAATAATATTGGAAATTATGATGAGATGGATAAAGAATTTCACAATATAATTACTTCCTCTGTGATGAACAATGTAACTTCTGGAATTATTGAACCATTAATGGATTTTTTCTACAAAATGTATTACACCATTTCCAAGGAACATCGAAACATAGATATTACCATTCAACAGCATCAAGCAATCTTTGAAGCACTTAAAGATAGAGACCCATTCGAAGCACACCGTGCCATGTATATCCATCTTGATCATGTGCGAAAGCGTGTGAAGTTAGGAAAAATAAATAATGAAGAAAACTAGAGGAGGATTTTTATGAAGAGAAAAGCTCCAACTGGAATATTAGGATTTCCTGTGACGCCGTTTGATAACCAAGGGAATATAGATGAATTAGCATTATCGGAGAATATAAAGTATTTACTTGACTCAGGGTTGGAGGCAATTTTTGTAGCATGTGGTGCTGGCGAATACCATTCACTTGAGAATGGGGAATATGAGTCTATCATTGAAGTTGCTACATCGACGGTAAAAGGACAGGTACCTGTATACACAGGTGTCGGAGGCAATCTTAGTGATGCAGTATACAAAGCTAAAATCTCTGAAAAACATGGTGTGGATGGGTATTTAATTATGCCAGCTTACCTTATTAATGGGGAGCAAGAAGGTATTTATCAGTATGTACATTCCATTGCTACATCTACGGATTTAAATGCTATTGTCTATCAACGAGATAATGTCGTTATGAATTTGGACACTGTAGAAAAATTAGTTGAAATACCACAAATAGTAGGTTTTAAAGATGGACATGGAAGTATGGAACATATTATTGAATTCACACAAAGTATTGGTAACAAAATTGGTTGGTTAAACGGAATGCCAATGGCAGAAGTGACTATGCCTGCTTATATTCCATTAGGATTTGATTCCTATTCATCAGCTATTTCCAACTATATCCCTCATATTTCAAGAAAATTTTACGATGCATTACTGGAGGGGGATGAAACAACGGTTAATGAAATTTACCAAGAAGTCATTCTCCCTATTAATCGAATTCGAAGACAAGGGAAAGGATATGCCATTTCCTTGATAAAGGCAGGCATGGAAATTGTTGGTTTACCTATAAACAGTAATAATGTGCGACCACCTGTAACACCTGTAAAGAAAGAGCATTATGCACAACTGGAGGAAATCCTAAAGAAAGCATTAATTAAATACCCTTCTAATCTAACAAAAAGCCTTTAATAAATCCAATATAGAAAGGAAGATAGATATGTTAAAAACGGATGAACAGTCATACTTGAATTTTATAAATGGGAGATGGAAGTCATCTAAGAGCGGAGAAACGAAGGAAGTCCTTAATCCTGCAGATAGAAATGATGTTGTAGGAATCATTCAACGGTCGACAATCGATGATGTAAATGAGGCTATTACATCTGCAAAAGCAGCAAAAGAAAGTTGGAGGAAATTATCTGGAAATGAAAGAGGAAACTATCTTTATAAGGTTGCAAATATTTTAGAAAATCGTCTGGATGAGGTGGCAGAGACATTAACAAGAGAAATGGGTAAAACTTTGCCGGAAGCTAAAGGTGAAACGGCTAGAGGCGTAGCTATTCTTCGTTACTATGCCGGAGAAGGATTAAGAGAAGTCGGGGATGTCATTCCTTCTACAGATAGTAACGGGATTATGTATACTACACGAACTCCTTTAGGTGTAGTTGGAGTAATTACACCGTGGAACTTCCCAGTAGCTATTCCAATTTGGAAAATAGCTCCGGCCCTAATTTATGGAAATACAGTTGTAATTAAGCCGGCAACAGAGGCAGCAGCTACTGCAGCTAAAGTAATGGAATGTTTTGCTGAAGCAGAGCTTCCTAATGGAGTTATCAATATGGTGACTGGTTCAGGCTCCATTGTTGGAAATAGAATTGCAGAGCATCCTGACGTAAACGGCGTTACCTTTACCGGATCAGACCAAACAGGAAAACATATTGGACAGACTGCTCTAGCTAGAGGAGCAAAATATCAGCTTGAAATGGGTGGGAAGAACCCTGTTATTGTAGCGGACGATGCAGATCTAGATTTAGCTGTTCAGGCTACTATCAGTGGTGGTTTAAGCTCCACTGGTCAAAAATGCACGGCAACAAGTCGTGTAATCGTTCAAAGTTCGGTATATGATGCCTTTAAAGAAAAATTACTAACGCAAATTCAAGCTTTAACGGTTGGTAATGGGTTAGAAGATGGAAATTGGATGGGGCCGAGTGTAAGCGAATCGCAACTGGAAACGGTACTCCACTATATCAAAAAAGGAAAAGAAGAAGGGGCTACCTTGTTAACTGGTGGGAATCGTCTAACAGATGCCGAACATAAGGATGGTAACTTTGTTGAACCAACAGTGTTTGAAGACGTTACAAATGATATGACGATAGCCCAAGAAGAAATCTTTGGGCCAGTACTTGCTCTCATTAAAGTAGAAACTTTTGAAGAAGCTATGAAATTAGCAAATGATACAGAATACGGATTAAGTGCTGCAGTTTTCACGGAAAATATTAGAAAGATGTTAACTTTCATCGATGACATTGAGGTAGGCTTAGTCAGAGTGAATGCAGAAACAGCAGGAGTGGAATTACAGGCACCGTTTGGCGGAATGAAAAGCTCTAGTTCTCACTCAAGAGAACAAGGTAAAGCAGCTATAGAGTTTTTCACTTCGATTAAGACAGTGTTTATTAAATAATTTTTTAGGGGGCTCTGACATAACAACATAACAAGTGGTTGACTCAGGATGAGGAATGTTAACCGATAACTGGATAAAGTATTAGAAATGTAAGTAGATCGGTGGGAGGATGTCTTGGTGAGCCCCTAATGAATGAGGATGTCCGGAGGCTTACCATTCGTCCTTATCATCGAAGTATATTTCTAAAGCGGTTTTAAAAAACCATTCACTTGTAATTCTCTTTTGCAAATCTATTTGTCTAAGCTCTGTTATCTTTAGAATTATTGAAGGGATGAGATAAAATTGCATGAAAATAAGCTAGTGGACCTGTACTCTGCTTTATTCTTAATCGTACTATCCATAGTACTATATACTTCTACATTGTCTTTTAAGCAAATATCGGCGTCGAAAATTGGATCAGATTTTTTACCTCAAGTTGTTGCTATTGCATTGTTTATTCTTAGTGGCATTTTGTTTGTAAGCGCTTTAACTAAATGGAGAAAAGAGAAGAAATTAAAAGAAGAAGTGACAGGTAAACAAAAGGAAGTGAAGGAGAAACTTGATTATACACTAGTTCTCATCTCACTAGTACTAATAGCGGTTTATCTGGTCCTTATTCCGGTTTTAGGATTTCTGCTTTCAACTGCAGGGTATCTATTTATTCAGATTTATTTAATCTCAATGCCTGAAAAGAGAAGCCCTATAAAGTTTGCTATTGTATCAATTATCGTGTCTGTATCTGTTTATTGGGTATTTAAGAATGTATTCTTTCTTATGCTGCCAGCAGGAATTTTAGGATAGGAGGTGTTTGTATGTTTGAAACGATCGTAGAAGGTTTTTCACTTATGTTTTCGTTTGAATCGATATTAATTATCATGGGTGGAGTCATTTTAGGGCTTATCTTTGGTTCTATTCCTGGATTAACAGCAACTATGGCAGTTGCTATTTGTTTACCAATTTCATTTGGGATGGGCCCTAGTAATGGCATGGCGTTATTAATGGGATTATACATAGGAGGGGTTTCTGGGGGAATGATCCCTGCCATTTTGCTGAAACTTCCAGGAACACCTTCTTCCATTTCCACAACTTTTGATGGTTATCCGATGGCTCAAAAAGGGTTAGCTGGTAGAGCATTTGGGCTATCTATCATGTTTTCTTTTCTAGGTGGTTTATTAAGTATTATTATTCTTGTTTTAGTATCACCACCACTAGCAAAATTTGCACTTAACTTTGGGCCATTTGAATACTTTGCGATAACAATTTTCGCTTTAACTCTAATTTCTAGTTTGTCAGAGGGATCACTAGTAAAGGGGCTAATAAGTGCTTTATTAGGTCTTACATTTGCTTTTGTAGGAGCTGCGCCAATTGATTCTTTTCCAAGATATACTTTTGGATTAGAGGCGCTGGATGCAGGTTTTAATTTACTTCCAGTATTAATCGGGCTTTTTGCCATTTCAGAAATGTTAAAAGTAATTGAAGAACGAAAGAAGAGCAAAATAAATCAAGATAAGATTCAAAATTACAAGATTAAAGGCTTAGGATTTTCTCCAATCACTTTTATAAAACAAGCTTGGAATTTCATACGATCTGCATTTATTGGTGTAGGGATCGGTATTTTGCCTGGTATCGGTGGAGGAACTGCAAATATCATCGCCTATGTTACCGCAAAAAGACAATCCAAAAACCCAGAAGAATACGGGAAAGGTATAGATGATGGTGTGGTTGCTTCAGAAACTGCAAATAATGCTGCAGTTGGTGGTGCGCTTGTCCCCTTAATTTCACTTGGAATCCCGGGTGATACAGTTACTGCTATGTTACTTGGTGGGCTCGTTATACATGGTTTGCAACCTGGACCACTACTATTTGAACAAAATGGCCCGATTGTATATGGGATATTTGCTGCATTAATTATAGCGAATATTTTTATGTTGATTTTCTTATACGCAGGTATGAGAGGGTTTGTTCGATTATTGAGTATACCTAGGCATTATCTATATCCTGTTATCATTGCACTTTGTGTAGTTGGAGCTTTTGGTGTAAATAATCGCCTATTCGATGCTTATGCGCTCCTATTCTTTGGGATTATCGGCTACATGATGATAAAAGCAAAATTTCCACTTACTCCTCTTATCTTAGGTTTTATTTTAGGTCCTATATTAGAAGTCAATCTTAGAAGGGGATTACAGTTAACCGGAGGTGACTTTATACCATTCTTAACTTCACCGATAGCTGCAACATTCCTAATAATTTCAGCATTGTCTGTTATCTTTAGTGTCTATAAAATGTACAAATCGAAAAAAGAGGAAGATTCAAACAGTCTAGTAAGTTAATTATAAAAAGAATAAGAAGGAGGATTTTTATGAAAAATAATATCAGAAAATTGGTAATGGTGGGATTTTTGCTACTTGTTATTTTGGTGATGGCAGCTTGTAATTCAAATAACGAAACTGGTGAAGCTGGAGCAGACAGTAGTTCTAAAGACTACCCAAATAAGCCAATTCAAGTGGTAGTACCAGCCGGAGCAGGTGGAGATACAGATAGAAACACACGCATTACAGCTGAATATTTAAGTGAAGAATTAGGAACCGACGTGGTTGTCTCTAATGTTAATGGAGCAGGTGGTACGGTAGGAACAAAACAAGTATTGGATGAGAATTCAGACGGATATACGGTTTTAGCTTTTCATAACTCTCTGATAATTAATAGCTTACTAGAATTAGCTGATTTTAGTTATGAGGATTATGAATTGGCAGGGGCTTCTATTCAAGATTTAGGTAATGCCTTCATTGTACATGCTGAATCAGAATACACAGATCTAGAGTCACTTATAGAAGCAGCTAAGGAGAACCCTGGTGAAATCTCTATCGCAACAGAAACAGGTGCGTTTACACATCTGCAATTACTTGCGTTCCAAGAGGCGACTGGTACACAGTTTAATATTGTAGATGTTGGTGGAGCAGCGGAAAAGGTAAAAGCGTTACTAGGGAAACAAATTGATATAGTTCCAACACAACTAGGGTTAGTACAGGAATACATTAAATCAGGGGACTTTAAAGCATTAGGTATCATGGCAGAAGAACGATTAGAAAATGCACCAGATGTTCCAACATTTAAAGAAGAAGGCGTTGATGTTTCATTTGATAAATTCTTCTTTTGGGCATTTCCTAAAGACACACCTGAAGAGGTTGTAGAAAAATTTTCTAGTGCTTTAGAAAATGTAGCAAATAATCCTGATTTTAAAGCTGAACTAGACCCACATCTTGTAAATGCTGATTATATGTCCCCAGAGGATTTACAATGTCATTTTGAATCATTGACAGAAGAGTATAAAGCTCTACATGAAAATAGTAATGAATAATAATTAGTGCGGACCGTCATGTTCGCATGGCAGTCCTCTTGTTACGTTGGAATATGTATTTACAAAGATATGTAAAATCGATAAATAAATGGAGGAGGTAGAAGGATGGGGCAGCAAACGATAAATGAAGATACAAATATTGGAGTACATACCCCAATCATTCAAAAGATGAGTGTTATACCTGTTGCTGGAAAAGATAGTATGCTCCTTAATTTAAGTGGTGCCCATAATGCTTTTTTTACAAGAAATATCGTGATTCTCAAAGATAGTACTGGAAATATTGGCGTGGGTGAAGTGCCAGGTGGAGAGCCGATAAGACAAACTCTTGAGGACACGAAAAGTCTAATTCTACAAAGAAAGATAGGAGAATATAAAGACATATTAAATGAAATAAGAATAAAGTTCGGTAATCGAGATCAAGGTGGGCGAGGTAACCAAACATTTGATTTACGAACCACAATTCATGCTATTACTGCATTGGAAAGTTCACTGCTTGATTTAGTTGGTAAGTTCCTCGAAGTTCCTGTTGCTGCATTATTGGGTGAAGGAAGACAAAGAGATGAAGTAGAAATGTTAGGTTATCTATTCTATGTCGGTGACCGTAATAAAACAGATTTACCATATGATAGTGATGAAAATGCTCGGGATGAATGGTTCCGATTACGTCATGAAGAGGCATTGACTCCAGAGGCGATCGTGCGATTAGCAGAAGCTGCACATGAAAAGTATGGTTTTAAGGATTTTAAACTTAAAGGAGGTGTGCTTCGGGGCGAAGAAGAAATGGAAGCAATTATTGCATTAAAAGAAAGGTTTCCTGATTCCAGAATCACACTTGATCCAAATGGAGGGTGGCTGCTAAAAGATGCAATTCGCCTCTGCAAAGATAAGCATGATATTTTGGCATATGCCGAGGATCCATGCGGTGCAGAGGGTAGCTATTCTGCTAGAGAAGTGATGGCAGAGTTTCGTAAAGCAACTGGACTGGCGACTGCAACCAATATGATTGCGACCGATTGGCGACAAATGGGGCATGCTATTCAATTACATGCCGTAGATATTCCTTTAGCTGATCCACATTTCTGGACGATGCAAGGATCTGTTCGTGTCGCACAATTATGCTATGAATGGGGATTAACTTGGGGTTCACATTCGAATAATCATTTTGATATCTCGCTTGCCATGTTTACACATGTAGCTGCAGCAGCGCCAGGTAATATCACGGCTATTGATACACACTGGATATGGCAAGATGGCCAAGGTTTAACCAAAGACCCATTCCAGATTAAGGGAGGTAAAGTAAAAGTTCCTATAAAACCGGGATTAGGAATTGAACTTGATATGGAGAAAGTGGATAAAGCCCATAAGTTATATGTTGAAAATAGCTTAGGTGCAAGGGATGACGCCGAAGCTATGCAGTATCTTATTTCGGGGTGGAAGTTTGACAGTAAAAAACCAGCATTAATTCGTTAAAAACTAAGAAGTGAATTTCTTCTTAGTTTTTTATTGTGGTTTAGGAATATCCTGGCTATAATTTTTATTTTATGATGGGATAAAGTAGTTTTGCCTAACACTTCATTTATACGAATATATGAAAGAAAGAGTCCCTAGTAAAGGACAGGATAAAAACTGATATTGTTTTTGCGAACGAATGAAATAATTAGGAGGATAACTGATGGAGAAAGTGTGATTCTGCAGTGAAACCTTTTCATAGTTTTTACGTATACAGTAGTGCTATAGTTTATGAAAGGGAGATGGAATTTTTGAAGAAGATGAAATTATTTTTTGTAGGAGTTTTATTTTTATTAGTAGTTGGACTCGCTGCATGTGGCGATGAAGAGTCCTCCGAGCACATAGGGGCAAATTCTAAAGATAAATCTACTGAAGAAACGGCCGGTGAGGAAGACTCTGATAAGAACGAGGTAATACAAGAAAACTTATTGGATTGGGAAACATCCAATTTTGAAGAATCTGGTAATAAAATAATTCCTGTAGAAGAGGGGAACCTTCCTGAAACACCGAATAGTTTTCTGACTTTCGCAAATGACGGTATATTTATTTTAGGAGGAAACTGGCAAAACTACTTTTATGATTATTTGAATGGATCGATGAGTGCTTATGATTTAGATGGAATTGGCAATCCTAATCAGTCAAATGAAATTGGAGCATGGACTTATTTATATGACAAATATTTCTATTCCATAAACAACGAGGAAGAAAATCCAGAAGAAAGCCAGATTGTAGAAGTAAATACAGAAACTGGGGAAAAACAAGTGTTTATGACAGTAGATGAAACATCTCATATTGTCGAGAAAGACCGTATACTTTACATAGCTGAGAATGCTAACTTTTTTGCCTATGATATAAATAATGATGAAAATCTGTGGGAAATTGAGCCTGACGTGAATTTTAATGTGATTAATATACAAGCAACTGATAATTCAATCGTTCTGCTTGGTGATGAAGGCCTTGCGGTATATGATCTGTCAAATGGTGAGAAGCGTTATGAAGTTGAGGGGTATTTTGAAGATATTGTTGTTGATGGTGAATCTTTTTATGTATTAGAAACAGATGAAGAAGCGTTGTTTGAGCTTGAGAATCCAATTTATAATGTTTATCGATTTAATCAAGAAACGGATGAAGGAGAAAAGTTGTTTACAACACCTGAAGTAAATTCCTCTAGTGAATATGGGGAATTGGAGCTTGGCATGGATAATGACAATATTTATGTTAAAACGAAGTACGGTGTTTTAGCGTATGACAAGGATAATGCAAACGCACTCTGGACTGTATTGATAGGAGAAGGGTTAGTTCAAGAATTAGATGAAACGGTTACGGACGATTTCCAAGTGGTTTACAATAATGGAAAGGTCTATATACGAACATCGATATGGGGGACAACACCAGGACCTGAAACCACCTTTACGGTTATAGACGGAAAAACAGGTGAAATGTTAGAAAATTATGCTATAGGAGCAGGAGAGGCTTTTGGTCCAGTTGTTGACGGAGAAAGCGTCGTATTATTTCAATCAGATGAAACAAGGGGCGAGCGACAACTTAAGTTTTATGTTATACCTTAAGAGGATATAAATAAAGGAGCAGGATGTTATACGCACCCTGCTCCTTTTATGGCATAATATCATAAACTTTATAGTCAGTTGTAGCGATAACATTGATGTTGAATTAAATATTCCTATCTTTAAATTCAAATTACTGGATCTGATGTCCGATAAATTTGAGGATTTCTTTTTGCTCTTTTTCGGTGCATGAATACTGTTGTTCCAATTCTTCCAAATATGCTCCAGCCTTTCTCAGCTCTACAACACCTTTTTTCATAAAGGATTTGTAGTGGTCATTTACTTTGTTAATTTCATCAGCATATTTTTCATCTGTTCCAGGAGTGACTGCTTCTTCGTATAAATCAATGTTTTCCTCCCCTTCCCTGGTTGGGAAAAATTCATGAGGGTCCGTGCTATCAAAGAGACCAAATTGTAAATCGGGAACTAATACCATATCAATACTATTAGGATCGAAACTACAATGATAAATTTCCGTATCATAACCATATTCTATACAAGCACTTGCTACTTTTTTCATAAATGTAGACTTGCCTGTGCCAGCCCGCCCTTTTACATAAAAAACGCGAGAAAGTTTTTCCGTAATATGGGGGATGACATTGACAGGGCCATCCACAGTCGTGGTACCAAAAAGGCGATGATATTCATGTGCATTTCGATTTTTATTTAGTTGCCCTTTTAATCTTTCTTGAATAAATCCCTCGGTTATTTCATCCGCTCGTTCAAAATTCATTTCTTTAATATAGATCTCTTCCAGGTCATCATGAACTCGTAAACCTGTTTCTAGATTTTTATATGCTTTTTCAGTATGATGGTTGAATTTTTCTACTTGCTCCTTATTTTTTATCGGATTGTGTTGTGTAAATGGACTTAAATCTAGTTCGACTATCCCGTTTCTATCATCTGGTAGAATGCAATCATTTAAAAAAGCAATGCCTTTTTTACGAATAACAACACCATCCAAGTAACTATCACCTAATGCACTTTTTAATACTTCCACTTCATTAGTAGATTCATATTTTGAGATTAAGTTTTTTAGAATTTTTGTTTTTATCTTTTGAGAAGGATGTTTTAATCCAATGACTTGATGGAGGCGCTTTATATTGGAGGGAAGTAAGTTTAAAAATCCCTTTGCAGTGTTTGCCGTTACATAGTAATACTTTTTCATCGAGACACTTCCTTTTTGTAATAAGTTATAGGTACTTGGTTATTTTTATCTAGAGAACAACCGTCTGTATCACCACACTGATGGAAGTCTCATTTTATATAACTTATGCCTATTCTTCGTTTTGGGTGAATGTAATGGTTAAATATTATTCTATTCTAAAAATTTAGTATTGATAAATGATTCTATATTCGTTAAGATAACTATAACATTATCTTAATTAAGTTAATTAATAAAGATTAATGATACATTAAGGTAATATAAGATTACGAGAATATACAATTAAACTTAACATAGGAGGTATGAAAAGGTTATTTTGTAAGCATTTGATAAGGTTTTACAAATTGATTCAACTCGGGAGGTTTATTTATATGTCACAAAAGAGAGATTACAAGTCTTTGTCGGTATTAGAAAAGAGTCGCCTTAAAGAACATTCCTATTTTATGTCATATAGTAACAAAGTGGATGCTCTAAGTTATGAGCGTGGTCATTCCAATGGATTTTTACTATTAAACGGAAATTGGAAATTTCATTATGCAGAAAGTCCAGAATTAGCTCCTCAAAATTTTTATACAAACGATTATAACGTTGACGAATGGGATGATTTATACGTTCCTTCCAACTGGCAAATGAATGGTTATGGAAAGCCACATTATACGAACGTGCAGTATCCTTTTCCAGTTGATCCACCACATATTCCTTCAGAAAATCCAACCGGGTCTTATCGAAGAGACTTTCATATTTCAAAAGAGATGTTAGATGATCAGATAATTTTACGTTTTGAAGGAGTAGATAGTGCTTTTCATGTATGGATAAATGGTGAATTTGTCGGCTATAGCACTGGGAGTAGATTGCCGTCTGAATTTGATATAGGTGCCTACGTGCATGAAGGGAAAAATACGATTTCCGTACGTGTATATCAGTGGTCCGTAGGAAGTTATATTGAGGATCAGGATATGTGGTGGTTGAGTGGTATTTTCAGAGATGTGTATTTAACTACAAAACCAAACGTACATGTACATGACTTTTTTGTGAAGACAATCTTAGATAAGAATTACGACGATGCAGAACTTGATGTGGATGCGATTATTCATTCATCATCTAAGAACACAGGTGCCTATAATATTGAATTAGAGTTGTTAGATAATACTTATCAAGTTATAAAAACAACGGCTATTGATGTGAATGTTAATGGAAAAGAAGTGAGTAACGTTTCTTTGAAAATGAATGTTACTTCTCCTAAAAAATGGTCTGCAGAGATACCCTATCTCTATCATTTACTGATTACGTTGAAAGATGAAAATGGTAGCGTCATAGAAACAATTCCTGTGAAAGTCGGATTTAGATCAGTGGAATTAAAAGATGGTCTGATTCAGGTAAATGGAGTGCCAGTACTATTTAAAGGAGTTAATCGTCATGAACATCATCCTGATTTAGGAAGGGCTGTTCCGATAGAGTGGATGGAAAAAGACATTCAATTAATGAAGCAGAATAATATTAACGCAGTGCGAACGTCGCATTATCCAGATGATCCGAAGTTCTATGATTTATGTAATGAATATGGATTATATGTGATTGATGAAACAGATATTGAGTGTCATGGTTTTGGGTTTTCGGGGTACGAACATCCGATAAGTGACAACCCAAGTTGGCAAGAAGCTTATGTAGATCGGATGAAGCGGATGGTGGAGAGGGATAAGAATCATCCTTCTGTCATTATTTGGTCTTTAGGAAATGAATCTGGCTTTGGGCGTAACCAAGAAGCCATGTATAAATGGACGAAGGAAAAAGACCCGACCAGACTCGTTCATTATGAGGGGGAATCGCGTCACATATTGGATAAAACAAATAATAAACCAAATGAATTGCATGTAGCAGCAGACATGTTTTCCACGATGTATACTTCTGTGGAAATTATGCAAAAGTTAGGTGAGCGGAGAGACTTAGAACAACCTCATATATTATGTGAATTTGCGCATGCAATGGGGAATGGGCCGGGAGGTTTCAAAGAGTATTTCGATTTATTTTATAAGTATGATCGTTTGCAGGGAGGTTTTGTTTGGGAATGGTTAGACCATGGAATTCGTCAAACAAATGATGATGGCGAAGAATATTTTGCCTATGGTGGAGATTTTGGTGAAATACCGCACGACTCTAACTTTGTAATCGATGGAATGGTAATGCCAGATGGAACTCCTTCTCCTGCATTAATAGAGTATAAGAAAGTGATTGAACCTGTACTAGTAGAGCCGGGTAATCTGAAAGATGGGATTGTCCATATTACGAATCGCTACAACTTCCTTAATTTAAATCATCTATCAGCTACTTGGTCACTAGTTGCAGATAATACGATTATTGATTCTGGGTCGATTGAACTTCCAGTGATTGAAGCTGGAGATATGAAAGAGGTAGAGATTCCGTATACATTACCTGCTCTCATTAAAGATAGAACGGATTATTGGCTGAACATCCAGTTCAACCAGAAGGAAGATACGAAATGGGCAAAAGCTGGTCATGAGGTTGCTTGGCAACAGTTTTTACTTCCTGTTCAGGAAAAAGACGTGCAAGAAGTAGGTAAATTAACAGGTAATGGCGTATTACGTGTGGAAGCAGATGAATCAAGTCGTGCGATTACTGTGATGGGTGACCATTTTCAAATTACTTTTAATAAAAGTACGGGAGTCTTAGATTCCTGGCAAGTGGCTGGCCATGAAATGTTAGAAAAAGGACCAAAACTAAACTTCTGGCGGGCAACGACAGATAATGATCAATTAGGTTCAGATGAATTCGGATCGACAATTGAAGAGAAAAATTGGAAAAATCATGGACTTCATATGATGCAGCATAGGCTTAATTCAATTGATTACGAAGTATCCAAAGCAAAAGATTTTGTTACTATCACCGTCAGTAGCAAAGTTTCTCCTCCAGCATTTAGTTGGGGATTTGATACCAAGATTACGTATAACGTATTTAATGATGGTACGGTGAATATTGATGTCTCAGGAATAAAGGTAGGGGAAGCTTCAGAGACTTTACCGCGTATTGGTCTACAACTGAATCTGGATAAACGATATAACCTTGTCGATTGGTACGGTCGCGGCCCTGGTGAATCTTATGTCGATAGTAAATTAGCGAATCGTTTTGGAATTTGGTCCAAAACAGTGGAAGAATTGTATACGCCTTATGTGGTGCCACAAGAAAATGGAAATCGATCTGAAGTGACTTGGGCATCGTTAACAGATAATAATGGGGTCGGCTTTTTTATTGCAGGGGATGCCTTTAATTTTAGCGCGCATCATTATACAACTGAAAATATTCAAGAAGCTCGCCATACTACCGATTTAGTAGAAGAAGATTTCATTGTATTAAACCTAGACCATCAACAACAAGGGCTAGGTTCAGCTAGTTGTGGTCCAGGTGTATTGGATAAGTACCAATTGAAAAACGATGATTTTCATTTTTCATTGAGTTTAAAAGGCTATTCAAAAAACCAATTTTCTCCACTAAATTTATATAAGTGTATTGATGTAACATCGCTTTAGATAGCAAGTAGAGGTTGGGACAAAAGTATTTTATCAAAAGATAAAACCTAAACCAAGGGTCTGACAACCCGCTTCAGAAATATACTGCGCTTAATCCAAAGGCGGCTGATGAGTCTCTGGACTCTGCATTCCCTCTCATCTATGCCTTAAATCCAAGGAGTCTCTGTATATTTCTTATGTATATTCTAAGTATGCTCTATCTTTTGAAAACATCGTTATGTTCTAACCTCTACAATTATTTAATACGCTGCGGTGGTTTATGAATACGAATTTATTAGAGTTTAAATATTCTTTTTTATTTATGAAAGCGCATTAATATTGGTAGTTGTGTCATGAAAAGTATAGAAGGAGGGAGAAAATGAGAAAGATTCTATTAGTCATCGTAGTTGTCACTTCGATTTTTATAGCTGGGTGTTCAGGAAATGGATCAGATGCGCAATCCAAAACACCAGAAGCGTTAACTGTATGGGCTTGGGATCCTTATTACAATGTGAAGGCTCTTGGAATAGCTGAAGAAATTCATAAGGAAAAGGACGCTGATTTTGAGTTAAATATCATTGAAAATGCTCAGGAAGATATTGTTCAAAAGTTAAATACGAGTTTAAGTTCTGGGGCTCAAAAAGGTCTTCCGAATATCGTTTTAATAGAGGATTATCGGGCGCAGACATTTCTTGAAGCATACCCGGATGCTTTCTATGATTTGACTGGGAAGTTTGAATCGAATGATTTCCTTTCATATAAGATTCAAGCTACAAGTAAAGATGGGAAAAATTACGCTATCCCATTTGATACGGGATCGGCTGGATTATATGTACGAAGAGATTACTTAGAAGAAGCCGGATACACTGTTGAAGATCTACAGAATATCACATGGGAAGAGTACATCGAAATCGGTAAAGATGTAAAAGAGACAACTGGAAAAAATCTGATAACGAACGACCATAATGATCTCGGAATTATTCGGATGATGATTCAATCTTCAGGGGAATGGCTAACAGAAGAAGATGGAGTAACACCAAATATTGCCGGTAATGAATCGTTAAAAACATCTCTGGAGTTATATAAGACATTTGTCGATGAAGGTTTATTGAATCTCCATTCCGGGTGGAGTCAATTATTAGAAGCAGTCAACAATGATTTGGTTATATCACAAGCTAATGGGAATTGGTTTACGCCATCGATAACTGCAGAAGAATCACACTTAGGTAATTGGGCAGTGGTTCCATTTCCAAGACTTCCTGGTATAGAAGGATCTGTGAATGCAACTAATTCAGGTGGTTCATCTTTTTACGTACTGAATATACCTGGGAAAGAACAGGCTGCTGATTTTCTCATCAATACGTTTGGTTCAAGTATTGATTTATATAGTGAACTGGTTAATGAGATAGGTGCAATTGGAACATATATTCCAGCTAACGAAGCAGGGATATATGGAGAAGAAGTAGAGTTCTTTGGAGGGCAAACTATTTATGAAGATTTTTCGGAGTGGGCAGAAGAGATTCCAGGTGTGAATTATGGTATGCATACGTATGCTATTTCGGATATGCTCGCTATTTCGTTGCAACAGTATCTTAGAGGCGGAGACCTCGATGCGATATTGGAAGAAGCTCAACAACAAGCAGAAAGACAGCTTAGATAGTAATCATGTTGTAGAGCTTACGTTTTTTAAGAGAGGGGTGGAAATTCATGGAGTCAACCAATACAAATACAAAGTTTAATAGAAAAAAGAGATGGAAGTTACCACCGAAGACGCGTAAGAAAAAAGGTTGGTTATTTATAATATTAGCAGTAATTATGATTTGCCTCTTTTATTTTTATCCTATGATTCAAGCTTTCCTCCTATCATTTCAGTCAGGTCCTGGGGTGAATTTAGAATATGTAGGTTTTGATAACTATATTCGATTAGTTACAGATCCAAATTTTCTCACAGCTTTATTTAATACCGTTATCTTTTTTATTATTCAAGTACCTCTAATGATTATATTTGCGTTAATTATTTCAGTCATGTTAAATAATAAAAATTTGAAATTTAAAGGACTATTTCGAACAGCTATCTTCTTACCAGCAATTACATCACTCGTTGCTTATTCGATAATCTTTAAATATTTATTTAGTAATAATGGCACAGTAAATACCATGTTGATGGATTTCGGTATTATTTCTGAACCTATTTTATGGCTACAAGATCCTTTTTGGGCAAAAGTAGTCATTATCTTGGCGATTACGTGGAGATGGGTAGGTTATAACATGATATTTTATCTTTCCGCACTTCAAAATGTGGATGAATCCATTTATGAAGCAGCAAGAATAGATGGTGCATCCGCCTTTCAACAATTTTTTAGAATTACAGTTCCCATGCTAAAGCCGATTATATTATTCACTTCTATTGTTTCCACGATTGGTACGCTTCAGTTATTCGATGAGCCTATGAATATAACAGAAGGTGGACCAGGAAATGCTACGACGACCATTTCTCAATATATTTATAATTTATCGTTTGAATACACTCCTGATTTTGGTTATGCAGCTGCAGTATCATTTACGATTGTTGCGATGGTAGTATTCTTCTCGATTATTCAGTTCAGAATTGCAGGTGATAAGAATGACTAAATTCAAACAAGGGTTTATGTATGCATTTTTAACCGTTGCTTCAATCATTTCGATATTTCCGTTTTACTACATGATTGTTAGTGCGACTAACAAGTCTATTGATGTGACAAGGGGAAGTTTAATTCCTGGTGCACATTTTATAGAGAATATTAAAAATATGTTGGATTCCGTTGCCATTGGTCAAGCCATGTGGAACTCAGCGATAATCGCGATTGGGACCACTGTGTTTGCACTTCTCATTGCATCGTTGGCTGGATATGGTTTTGAAATCTTTCGTAGTAAGAAAAAGGATATTGTATTTAGTATATTGCTACTGTCGATGATGATTCCTTTTGCAGCGATCATGATTCCACTATTTCGTTTTTTTGGAGGTATTTCTCAAGTAGCACCTCTTATAGGTATTGATACATTGGCTGCAGCGGCATTACCAACTATTACAACTGCGTTTTTAATTTTCTTCTTCCGACAAAACACAAAGATGTTCTCGCGTGCGCTTTTAGAAGCAGGCAGGATTGATGGATTATCAGAATTGGGACTTTTCTTTCGGGTCTATCTTCCATCGATGAAGACAACATATGCAGCAGCAGCAATTATTACATTCATGAATAGTTGGAATAATTACCTGTGGCCATTGGTAGTTTTACAATCTCCAGAAAATCAGACCGTTCCGTTATTAATTTCAAATTTAGGTTCCAGCTATACACCTGATTATGGGGTAATTATGTTAGTAATTGTTATTACTACAATCCCAACAGCACTAATTTTCTTCTTGTTGCAAAGATACTTTGTTGCTGGCATGCTTGGATCGGTCAAATAGAATAGACTATTGTCTTACTCTTACGTTTACAATATGATTAAATATGTTCTTAATTGGATTTAATGATTTAAAACACTTTCATTTATGGTAAAATTATATATCATAGATATGTGAGCAAAATTCATGGTAGATAATTATAAATTCGTTGATAAACGTATAACGAAGAAATTAGCTTTAGAAATTTCTCCTTATATTATTACGTGAATGGACGAATCGAATCAAAAATAAAAATTAGTTAACAACATGTAATATGTAAAATTCATCTTGATTTATAGCATTATCAAAATATTCTTTTTCAGGATGTTTTTGATAATGCTTTTTTGATTTTAGAAGTCTTCCTACTAATATCACATATGTGTTTAACAATAGGATTAACCTCCATAATACAAATTTCCTATATATTGTCAAAACGAACACCCAAGTGAAGTGAATTTTAAAAAATTTAATGGTTATATTTTCTCAACTGGGACAAACTGAGCGTACCATAAATCAATCATAAGTATAGACAGAATATTTCAGCTTTCAACAAGTGCAGATGTGTTTATTGTTAAGAAAATAGGGAAATGGAAGTAAGTAAGGAAAAAGAAGCGTGAATAAAGGTGGAGGTTGAAGGTATTATAAAATAACTACTTGGCGAATACTCTTTGATAACAAACACTGAAGCCATACAATTGAGTGGCTAATCAAACAGAAGTATTTTACATGTTTTCTGTTTATGTTATACTACAAGAGTTTTGACAAAGAAAGATAAGGAGGTCATATTATCAAATCAATTACACCTGTTTTTTGGGTTTCTATGGCATTAGTATCTGTATTTATTATATGGGGAGCTTTTTTTCCTGCAAATGTTGAGTATGTTTTAGGCATAGTTGATACCTATATTTCGAATACGTTTGGCTGGTTTTACTTATTAGTTACTACAGGATTTGTTTTGGTTGCCCTATTTCTTATTTTTGGGCCATATGGAAAAATTAAACTTGGTAAACCTGACGAAAAACCAGATTATAGCTATTTTACATGGTTTGCGTTTTTATTCACCGCCGGTATGGGTGTTGGACTGGTATTCTACGGAGTGACAGAACCAGTAACACATTATTATTCACCTCCTTCTGCGGAACCTGAAACAATTGCAGCTGCAGAAGAATCAATGCAGTACACCTTATTCCATTGGGGACTTCATCCATGGGCTACATATGCTGTGCTAGCATTGGCATTGGCTTACTTTAAATTCCGCCACCGCGCACCTGCTTTAATTAGTTCCACTTTTGCACCACTGTTTGGGGATCGTGTTAAAGGTCCACTAGGAATTGCCATTGACACACTAGCTGTTTTTGCTACTGTATTTGGTATTGCAACGTCTCTCGGACTAGGTGCGACACAAATTACAGCTGGTTTGAGCTTTAGTTTTGATGGAATTGAAAATAATCTGGCTACAAATTTAATTGTTATTTTAATTGTGACTGTATTATTCATTCTTTCTGCAACTACAGGTATCAATAAAGGTATACGATACCTGAGCTGGGCGAATGTGGTTCTTGCTATCGCATTAATGGCATTTGTGTTTGTCCTCGGCTCTTCTGTACAAATGATTGAATCCTTTACAACAACTATTGGTAATTATGTTCAAAATCTACCATCAATGACTCTAAATATGAATGCATTTACCGGTGAAAGAGATTTTCTTAATGCATGGACACTCTTTTACTGGGCATGGTGGATTGGCTGGTCACCATTTGTTGGAACCTTTATCGCAAGGGTTTCAAGAGGTAGAACAATTCGTGAATTTGTTATTGGAGTAACAGCTGTACCAGTATTATTTAGCGCTTTATGGTTCTCTGTTTTTGGTATCGCAGGTTTAGAAATGGATGCGGCTCAAGGAGGCGTGATTCATCAGTTAATGAATGAACTAGGAAACGAAGTAGCATTATTTGCATTTCTGGAGCAACAACCTATGGCAGCGGTAGTTATCGGTGTCGCAGTACTCTTGATTGCTTCGTTCTTCATTACGTCTGCCGATTCCGGTACATTTGTGTTAAGTATGCTGACAACAGGAGGAGAATTAAACCCAGGTATGGGAATTAAGGCTATTTGGGGTGTTATCCTTGCTGCAATTGCCGCTGTTCTATTGTGGTCTGGAGGACTCAATGCACTTCAAATGGCTATGCTGATTTCTGCATTCCCATTTGGAATTTTAATGGTTCTCATGAGTATTTCGCTTATCAGGGCATTGAGGAGCGAACATGGCATTATAACGATAGAAAAAAGACAGCGTCAACTCGATCCTAAATTTAGAGAAAAACAACAAAAAGAACTCAAAAAAATGCGTGAAGGATTTATGGAAACACTTCCTGACGCTGAAGAAGATAAAGATTTTTAATACAAAAAGCTGTCCAGGTAGGAGCATTCTCCGATTTTGGACAGCTTTTTTTTGATCTTGTCAATTCTTTAATTGGTTAAGAGAATTTCTATATATGGGATATATAGGCTATCCTTTAACAGATCCAGCTGCAAGTCCTTTGACAAAGTGTTTTTGCAGGAGGAGGAAGAGAATAGCCATCGGTAGTGTAGCAATAATCGCCGCGGCGGCAACTAAATTTATATTATTGGCATTTTCCCCAAAGAATCTAGATAATGCAACCGTCATTGTCTGAACAGATTCATCTTGAAGGAAGAATATAGCAAATTGATAGTCGTTCCAAATATACACACAAGCGATAATCAGAATTGAAGCTGTTACTGGTTTAAGTAAAGGAAAAACTATCTGAAAAAAGATTCGAAATGTTCCAGCTCCATCAATCCTAGCTGCTTCTTCTAGAGATTTCGGAATCGTAGAGCGAATAAATCCTGCATATAAAAAGATGGTTAGGGGTAAATACGAAGCTACGTTATTAAAGATGGCTACTTCATGTGTATTCATTAAGCCGATATTCACTACCAGTTGATATAAAGGAACTAATGCAGCAAGTGGCGGGACAACCATAATGGCAATAAAGAACATAAACATAAATCGATTAAGTTTTGTTTGTCTTCTTGCCAGTGGGTAAGCGGCAAGTGATCCAATAACAATTAATAAAATTGCTGCAAAGAACGTTATAATACCAGTGTTTAATAAGGCATTGCCTAAATTCGCTACTTGCCAAGCTTCTGTAAAATTAGACCAGCTAAATTCTGTCGGAAAAACCCATTTTGAACTGAAATCGCTCTTTGTTTTTAGTGCTGTCGTAATTAATATATAGAAAGGAAGAAAATGAAGCACTGCAAATATTAAAGCAAAAGTAGATAATGTAATTTTTCGTTTACTTGAAATATAATCCATTATGCTTCAACCTCCTTACGTTTAAAGTAGATAAGTGCTAACAAGCTAAGTATTAAAATAATCACCATCATAAGTACACCTTGTGTTGCTGCATATCCTGCATCTTCTCTTGTAAAATATAAATCATACATAAATGTAGACATCGATTGTGAGGAGTTACCGGGTCCTCCACCAGTTAGAGAAATAATGACATCAAATAGTTTTAGACCACCAATGATATTGATTACGATATTAATCGTAATTGATGGCATCAATAGTGGAAGTGTAATATTTTTGAATTTCTGGAAAGCGGAAGCCCCATCGATATTTGCTGCTTCGTAAAAATCTCTGGAAATGCTTTGTAAACCTGCTAAGTAGATAATCATTGCTACTCCTACGAATTGAAATGTGTTTACGAAAACAATAATCCAAATATTGATATCTACATTTCCTAAAATATTTACTCTATCTAATCCTAATGCCAAGAGAACATCATTTAATGCTCCGCCTTGATAGGAGAAAAAGAAGTACCAAATATATCCCATAATTAATGGGCTAATAATGACAGGTAAGTAGATGATTGTTCTCGTAATACTTTTGAATTTAATGCTTTGATTTAGTAATAAGGCATACCCTAGTCCAATGATATTTTGAAATAAGGTACTACCTATCCCGTAAATCAAAGTGTTACGTACAATTGTCCATGTATCAGGATCGGTAAGCAACCGTGTATATTGTCTAAGACCAACATAGTCAAATGTTTGAGAGAAGCCATTCCAGTTTGTGAATGAAATACGAATACCATTTAAAAACGGATACACGATAAAAAAACAAACAAACAGGAGGGCTGGTAAGTACATCCACCAAAGGGATGAGTTTCGCGCGATTCGTGAGGGTTTCTTTACGCTTACTGCCATTTTCATTCAACTCCTATAGAAATTTAATGCGTTGATCATCTTAAGGGTTTAATCGAATCCTGCTTGTTCAAATAATCGTAAATATTCACTTTTCATTTTTTGGGTTACGCCTTTTGGGGAAAGTGCACCAGATAATAGCTCTTGGCCACTCATTCCCATTGGTTTCCACATACCGTTTGGTAAGTAAATACGATCGAAGTATGGTTCAACTACTATATCTTTATATTTATCAAAATAAGGCTGATAATAGATGTCTGCTTTCGCGTTCGTAAGTCCAGCAGATAGAGAAGTTCCTTCTGCAACAGCTTTTACATTTTCTGGTCTAGAAAGAAAATCAAGAAATGCTTTTGCTTCTTCGGGATGTGGTGTATCTTTCCAAATAGCAAGTGTATGTCGTTCTCCACCGATCCAGCTCGGACTGTCTCCTTGATGAATAGTTGGTACAGGCATAACACCTAGTTCGATATCAGGGTTCAATTCTTTAATAACATTTATCGGTACGGTACGCATTACAAAAGCAATTTTCCCTTGAGCAATCAGTTGATTTTGTTCATACGTTCTAGCCGTTAATACATCGATATTAAGTAAATCTTTCTCATGCATTTCCAACAGTTTTTCCGATAAAAATGTATAAGGTTCCCAATCAAAAGTACCGTTCAATAGCTCATCTCTATAATCATGATCTGGATGAGTAATGAGTAGAGGAGTAGCAAATTGATCATAGTACTGGCCGAAAGATGTCGTAGTGGAACCATCGAACCAGAATGGTGCAATTTCACCATCACTTTTTTCTTTGATAGTTTCTAAAGATTGCATAAATTCTTCAAACGTTTCCGGTACCTCAATGTTATAGTCTTCTAGAATTTGTTTATTATAGGTTAATCCGTCCATAGCCTGATTAAGTGGATAAGCATAAACTTTTCCTTTTTCATCAATAAAAATTTGTTCCAATGTTGGATCAAGATGCTCCACCCAATCCATATCTCTTAAGTCCATCGTATATTCCCCATATCGGTTCTTCGCCCAGCCATGTGTGTCAAATAAATCTGGAAGGTCATTGGCAGCCATTCGAATCCGCAGTTGGCTTTCATAGTCTTGACCGGGAAGGTTCAAATTGATCCGAATATGGGGATTTTCTTTCTCAAAATCGTTTACTACTTTCTTAACTGCATTCTGCTCTGCTTCATTGGATACTGTAGAATAGACAGTTAACGTTACTTGATTACCTGAACCCTCATTATCCTTTGAGCTGACTTCTGTTTCTTCATCCATACAGCCTGCAAGGATCATCACTGCTAACATTACTAATAAAAATGATCTGAAACATAATCGCATAAGGATACTCCTTTTCATTTGAAGTTGATTGTGAACATAATAAACCGCTTTCAATAATCTGCTTGTAATTAGCTGCACTATAAAACGAGTGTTTTTTAGACAAATAATTAAATGTTAGACTAAAGAGTCGATTGATAATGTTAGTTAGCGTAAGAAATGTATGGAGACTCCTGTGGGAGTTAGGCACAGGTGAGAACCTGGATTCCGTAGCAGCCGCCGTTGGATAAGCACAGTATATTTCTGAAGCGGCTATCGTAAACCTATTCTTTTGGTTCTCCCACCTCTATCTTTTTTTATAGGTATTCAGGTAACCAATCTCCGTGTGCTTCTATTAAATCATCACATAGGGAAATAATATCATCGATGGATAATTCTGCAGATGTGTGTGGATCGAGCAGGGCTGCTTGATAAATTGTCTCCTTTTTCCTTGTTAAGGCAGCTTCTACTGTTAATAGTTGTGTATTAATATTTGTTCTGTTTAAAGCAGCTAATTGTTCCGGTAAATCACCAACATAGGTTGGAGAAATACCACTTGCATCAACGAGACAAGGGACTTCAACAACTGCATTTTCAGGCAAATTATTTATTAATCTTCCTTTATTTAATACATTACCGCCAATTTTAAACGGAATATTTGTTTCCATTGCTTCAATAATATAGGAGCCGTATTCATGCGACCGTTGATGGTTTAATTCCGTATTATTTACAATGTCTTCACGCATTTGTTTCCAGCCCTCAATTTGATTAACGCAACGGCGTGGATACTCATCTAATGGAATATTAAAACGCTCAATTAATTCAGGATAGCGGCTCTTCATAAAGTAGGGATGATATTCCGCATTATGTTCAGAAGATTCTGTAATATAATAGCCGAATTTATCCATCAGTTCAAAACGGACCATATCATCGTGCTTTTCTTTTTGTTTTTGTTTTGCTCGTTTTTTTATTTCAGGATAAAGGTCTTCTCCATTACGGGTAATTTCTAAAAGCCAAGCCATATGGTTGATACCAGCAATTTTCCACTGAACATTGTCTGTCGGCATATCTAATGATGTAAGTAAATCATTTGCACAAACTTGAACGCTATGACAAAGTCCAATCGTTTTGATTCCTTCTTTTAACATGACATTTGTTAGGGAAGCCATAGGGTTCGTATAATTAAGGAACCATGCATCTGGACACACTTTTTTTATGTCTTTAGCAAATTCCTGCATCACTGGAATCGTTCGCAAATTCCGGAAGATACCACCAATACCAACCGTATCAGCGATGGTTTGGCGTAGATCGTATTTTTTCGGGATTTCAAAATCGGTAATCGTACAAGGATCATAGCCACCTACTTGGATAGCATTGATAACATATTTTGCCCCGCGAAGTGCCTCTTTACGATCTTGATATGATTTAATTTTGACGGTATAATTCATATTAGATTTCATGTTCTTTAACATCATCTCAGAATCTTGCAGTCGCTCCTGATTAATATCGAACAAAGCAAACTCGAAATCTTGTAAAGCTTCTACTGTCATACAATCACCTAAGACATTTTTAGCAAATACGGTACTACCTGCACCTAGAAATGTTATTTTTGACATTACTTATACCTCCTAAAAAAATTTTCTCCTCACTTAACCCGTTTGGAAACCTTTATTCGCGTTGAAGTAGGAGTATTATCGCCTGCATAATGTGGGAGAAAATTGCTATTTATTGAATACATCATAATACTGATTAGATACGCTTTCAATCGTAAATTTTTTTGTCATGAGTAAAATATTGCTTCTTTTGTTTAGTCGATAAATAAATGGTTGACGGGCATAACGCATGTGTTTTTTCGATATTCACTGGGAGTCTCACCAACCATGTGCTTAAATACCTTACTAAAATAATTGCTTGAAGAGTATCCGACTTCTTTTGATATTTCTTCAATTGTTTTTTCTTCTATTAACAGTAGTTGGAGAGCTTGTTTCACCCTCATATTATTGAGATAGTGAATCGGTGTATCATTCATTGATTTTACAAATCGACGGGTGAAATGATATTTTGACAATCCAGATTCACGAACAATATCATCCAGCGTAATGTCTTTTTGAAAATTTTCTTTCATATATTCGACTGCTTTTAAAATAGGGGGAGGGGCAACTGTTGCATTTCTTTGTTCATATTCTACATATTCTAGGCACTCCATGATAAATGAATATGCACATGAGGAGGCTTCATAGCCATGATTAATTCCTGTTGTTTCAATTTTTTCTATTGTTTTTAGAATATGTCTAATTGGACCAGCATGAATCGGTAATTGAAAGATGTGTCCATGTTTTCTGGTAATCTCAGTAAACAAACTATGCGCTTCGTTACCGTATATGGTAAAAAATATAAATTCCCATTCTGCGGAGTTATCAGGCAAGTAATAACAATGATCGCTTGGAATATCTATAAAGAACGCTGTCCCTTTTTCTAATTGATGTGTTGTTTCACCAATACGTATAGCTCCTCTTCCATTTAACGTGTACTGAAAGACAATAACGTTCTTTTCGCCTCTATTCAGGCCTTCCCAATAATAACTCGGATCACTCCGTAGCTCATATCCAATCGCTTGTAAGCCTGCTACATTTCTTTGATAATCTCCTTTAAATCGAAATCCATATGAATTGTGTTTGGAGTACTTTTGCAAATGAATACCTCCTTATAAAAACGTTATTATTTCTTGTTATGATTTATGTAAAAACTGAGAATTGAAAAGAAGAATGCTTCAATAGCAGTATCATTTTAATTACCAGGGATGTCAACCTGTAAAAAATCGAAATTGTAGATCAATGCGATTAGTAATCAGTTCTTTTTCTTTGGAAAATCCTTACAAATACTTATCATACAATTCACTTTCCCTTAATAGTCATTGATTATAATGAAAACCAAATAAAGGAAAAGGGAGAGATTCAATGTCTAGTAAACTCATTTTTATGGTATTAGTAGCAATTATTTTTATGTCGGTGTTCACTTCACCCGCCTTTGCATCCAATGCAGAAACAAAAGCAAATCCGCATCACAAAAAAGTGGTTAACGTAGCTCATCGAGGCGCATCCGGTCATGCTCCAGAAAACACCATCGCAGCATTTGATAAGGCATTACAAATGAAGTCGGATTTTATCGAAATCGATGTACAAATGACAGCAGACGGTGAATTGATTGCAATTCATGATACAACAGTGAACAGGACGACAGATGGAAGTGGGAATGTTAGTAATTATACTCTAGAAGAGATTCAACAATTAGATGCTGGAAGCTGGTTTGGTGAAGAGTTCGCGGGGGAGCCTATTCCGACATTTGAAGAAATTCTTGATAAATACCGTGGGAAAATTGGTATTTTAATAGAATTAAAGTCTCCTGAACTGTATCCAGGAATGGAAGAAAAAGTTGCTGAAGCTTTGAGAGATCGTAATATGCATAAACCAAGAAACGGTAAAATTATCATTCAGTCATTTAACCATGAATCCGTACGATTATCAAAGGAGCTATTACCTCGAATTCCACACGGTGTGTTGGCAGGCCTAACATGGGCAGGTGTAACGGATGAAGAACTAGAAGAATTTGCTACATATGCCGACTACTTTAATCCGAATATGAATATTGTTACAGAAGACTTAGTTGATCGTGTTCATGATAAAGACATGAAAATGTGGGCTTATACAGTAAGAACACAAGAACAGGCAGATCGCTTACTTGATCTAAGAGTAGATGGGATAATTACTGATTTCCCTGAATATGTACATAGGCACCCGGGGAAGTGGTAGAGGAGTAGTGAAGTTATAATAATTCAGGGGGCTAGTATCTTACTAGCTCCTTTTAAATTTAGTGGATGGTCTAATACCCAAACACAACTTGAGAAATCGCGAAAATGGTGGATAGAACGGTCCTATAAACGAAAAAAGCTTAAAAAATCCAAAGAAGTAGTGAATAGAGCGGTTTTATAAACCAAAATAGCATGAGAAATCGAAGAAAGTAGTGAATAAAGCAGTTCTATAAACCAAAATAGCGTGAGAAATCGAAGAAAGTAGTGATAGAGCGGTTCTATAAACCAAAATAGCATGAGAAATCAAAGAAAGTAGTGAATAGAGCAGTTCTATAAACCAAAACAGCGTGAGAAATCGAAGAAAGTAGTGAATAGAGCGGTTCTATAAACCAAAATAGCATGAGAAATCGAAGAAAGTAGTGAATAAAGCAGTTCTAAGAACCAAAATAGCGTAACAAATATAAAAAAGTTGTAAAAAGAACGAAATCCCAAACTGGTAGAATTAATTAAACAGTTTGGGTTTCAAATGTGTAAACTTATACACTTGTTCTTCGATCCACGGCCTCAATCAACAACTCAACAATGTGCACAGCACGCATTTTATCAGACAATCCTTCTCGTTCGATACCTAATTTCATTTGCAAGAGGCATCCCGGATTGGTAGTCACGATAGTTGTTGCTGCGGTATCTTTTACTTGTTCCATTTTGTAATCCAAATGTTTCATAGAAAGTTCGGAATGAACGATGTTATATATTCCGGCTGAACCGCAACATCTTGCTGCATCGTTCATTTCTTCATAATGAAGACCATCAATCGATTGTAATAGAAGTCTAGGCTCATCGAATGTCTTTTGTACATTTCGTAGATGGCACGAGTCTTGGTAAGTAACGACCTGTTCTGGCATTTGCAGAGGCGTCAGATGAAAATCAAGGTCGATAAGAATTGCGGTAATATCTTTAATTTTTGAAGCAAAGTTTGCTGCTCTCTCTGACCATTCGGGATCATCGTGTAGCAGATGACCATAATCATGGAGGAAAGCTCCGCATCCACCAGCATTTGTAATAATATAATCAGCACCGACTTCTTCAAATGCAGCAATGTTTTTCTTAGCTAGTTCTTTCGCTTTTTCTTTTTCTCCAGAGTGTCCGTGTAATGCACCACAACAATTTTGTGTGTCTGGAACGGCGATGTCACATCCGACTTTTTGTAATAGTTCAATCGTTGCTTTATTCACTTCTCGAAACATTGTATCCATTAAACAGCCTTTGAAAAATGCTACTCTCGCTTTTGGCTGACTTTTATGTACATAGTAGGAAGCTTGAGACCGCATTTCTTTTCGTGTTGGAGTAGATGGCAGTACCTTTTCCATAGTAGCCAGAGTTTCTGGAAATAGCTTCATAAATCCAATATTTCTAGCTATCTTTTGCAGGCCAGAACGCTGATAAAAGGTGAGAAGAGAGGTCATGTTTTCCATTCTGTTTTGATGGGGAAATAATCCTTCAAAGACAGTTTTTCTAATTACTTTTTCTGGGAGAGAATGTTGCTTATTTTGATTGAAAATATCTCTTGCTTCCTCTAAAAGCTGACCATAATTAACTCCCGCAGGGCAAGCTGGTTCACACGCTCTGCAGCCAAGACATTCATTCAATGTCTGTTCAATATCTTCATCTGGTTCGATTTCTCCATCAACAATGCCTTTCATTAATGCGATCCGTCCTCTAGGAGATTGTGTTTCGTCATACCCTGATTGGATATATGTCGGGCAAACAGGGAGACAGAATCCACAGCGCATACAATTTTCCAATTCATCTCTGTCCATACGATTCTGAAAGTCTACTTGAATCCGCTCTTTTACTAAAGTATCCACGTTCTATTCTCCTTTCTCCTCTTCTTCAAAAAACATTTTTCCAGGGTTCATGATATTATTTGGATCAAAGCTTTGCTTGACGCTCTTTAATGCTCGAATTCCTTCTTCGCCTAATTTAAGTTTTAGAAATGGTGCTTTCATTGCACCAACACCATGTTCTCCAGTTATTGTTCCACCGAGCTCAACCGCTTTTTCAAATATCTCAGCAAAAGCTTGCTCAACACGATGATATTCTTCTTTATTTCTCACATCTGTTGGAACGGTTGGGTGAAGATTTCCATCTCCGGCATGACCAAATGTACATATTTTTACATTATATTTTTCTGCGATTCTATTAATCTCTTTTACCATTGGTGCTACTTGTGATCTTGGAACGGTGGCATCTTCTAAAAAGGTAGTTGGTCGTAAACGAGCGATCGTAGACAGTGCTGATCTACGTGCGGTCGTCAGTGCAGTTGCTTCTTGCTCATTTTTAGCAACGCTTACAGTTACCGCTTTTAACTCCTTACATATTTCTGCAATTTTTTCTATATCCTTATTTACGACTGATTCTGGACCATCTTGTTCAATTAATAAAATCGCTTTTGCATCGGTAGGTAGGCCAATTTGATTGTATTCTTCAACGACTTCAACGGTTGGCTGATCTAGAAATTCGAGAGTAGCAGGGATGATTCGGTTTTCGATAATTGCAGATACCGTTCTTGCTGCGTCATCGATATCTGCATAAGTTGCGAGCATTGTTTTCTTATATTCTGGCATCGGTACCAATTTCAGAATAGCTTCTGTGATAATTCCAAGAGTACCTTCTGATCCAACAAATAAGCGAGTTAAATCATATCCGGCTACATCTTTGGCAAGCTTTCCACCCGTTTCAATAATGTCGCCATTGGGAAGAACAATTTTCAATCCAAGAACATAATCTCTCGTTACGCCGTATTTAAGCCCACGCAAACCACCAGAATTTTCATTGATATTTCCACCAATTGTAGAGATGTTTATTGAACTAGGATCTGGGGGATAAAGTAATCCCTTTGCTTCTACTTTATCTATTAATTTTTTCGTAACTACTCCTGGCTGTACAGTAATAGTCAGGTTCTGCTCATCAACCTCTAGGATGTTATTCATATGTTTAAAAAGTAATACAACCCCACCTTTGAGGGGTGTAGTTCCAGCACTTAAATTCGTTCCTGATCCTCGAGGAGTCAGTGGGATTTTATGGTCATTACAAATTTTTACGATTTCAGCTATTTCTTCTGTGTTATTTGGTGCCACAACGACATCTGGTGTTTTTCGAAAACCAGGAGTGGCATCATAGCTGTAAGAATGAAGCGACATGTTGGATGTTTCTACATTTTTTTCTCCAACAATTTCTTTAAACTGTTCAATAATTGACTTATCTAACATAATTAGTAACCTCCTGTAGGCCTTTAATTATTTTTACAATTTATACAGTATAAATAAAAACACATAGAAAATTCTATGTGTTTTTATACGGAAATGATGATGTATTATTTGAATTAATTGTATGTTCATCTAAAAATGTAATTGCTAGATATAGATTCGTTAAATCTTTAAAGCGTTTAGGATCAAGTCCGGTAAACTGGTGAATTTTAGACAATCGATAATGCAGTGTATTGATGTGAATGAATAATGCTTCTGCTGTTTTTTGCAAGGATGATTCATTCTCTATGAATACATGCAATGTATGTAGTAATTGTTTATGGTCGATTAACGTACCGATTGTTCTATGAATATATTCCTTTTTTGTATCATCAGAAATATCTTGCAAACAAAGTTCCAACTGTAAATCTGTATGAAAAGATATCCGGGTATTGACAGGAAAATAATTAATCGCAATGAGTGCCTCTTCGTAGGAACGATATAGGTCACCAGCAATTGCCGTATCTCCTACCCCGATATGTAATTCAATGGGAAAGTTATTTTCACAAGCTTTTTGCAATGTTTTCAAAAAGTCAGGCTTTATTTTTTTTGATGAAAGTGTATGCATCCAGAACAAGCGATTGTTCCCCCAACGAACAAGTATATCTTTCTCTGGTATAAGATTATTTAGGTACTGCCACACCTGGTTTTGGAGAGTGGAATTAATTTTGTTTATTACTAAAATAATTACCTGTTTCGTACCATCTAGTGTCATACCTAGTGTTTCTGCTCTATCCAATAAAGGACGGTCTACTTTTTTACTTCGAAGTAAATCAAATATAACATTTTCTACAGATCTATGTTCAAACTCAATTTGTTCATAGTAATTATTCTCATGAATCAACAGCTCGGTCATCTTTCGAACAATTTCCCCAAACGGCTTTATCTTTTCGATTTCTCCAGTGATACCGATAACACCAATAACGGATTTATTAAAAAAGAGGGGGAGGTTAATGCCAGTTTTAACTCCTTTTAAATTGATCGTTAATGAATCGGTAATCATAAGTGGTTCCTTATTTTTGATAACCAATACGGATCCTTCGTGATAATCTCCTACACGTTCTTGATTCGTACTAGCAATGATAATTCCTTTTGTATCACATATAATAATTTGTTCATCTATCATATCTCTGATGACGTTAATAATTTTGTCTGCTATGTGGTAGATGTTCATTGAATTGGCTCCTTTACAACATAAAATTATATTAAAGCAGCATTAATTATAGTTAATTATAACGTAATTATGTCAGATGCAATATCAATGAGACAAACTTTGATTATCATATTTATATACACCCAAAGTAGAAAATATTAAAGAAACTAAAATGAAAAACAGCAGTAGCCACCTAAGGCTATTGCTGTTATTTAATTTAATTCATCTATTAAAAATTAAATTCTCTATTTCTCTAGGATATTCTGTGATTATTTCTGTTCCGGCATTAGTAAGGACTACCGTATCAGAGTGTCGGAATCCTCCAACACCAGGAATATATATTCCTGGTTCAATTAAGGATAAACATGCGTTACAGCCGATTTTATCTCAAGTATCTACCAAAGAAATAAAACATATAAATATGCCTGAATATGATACGGAAGATTATTATAATGACATTATGAAAGTAACGAAAGGAAAGAGCGCCCCCAATTTAGCTCGACAACTCGTTAATAAGTCGTACGAAACTATTCAGTGGATGATAAAACAAGGAGTAGAATTTGAACTAAACGAGAATCAATCCTTTAACAATGATTTGATTTTCAACTTCACCTTCAATCACTTTGATACCACTTACTTTTTCATCTGTTGTCAATAGTTGATATAGCTCTTGTATTGTATTTGAATTCGATACCTAATAATTCTGCTTTTTTGATTAGTGCTTCAATCAGGCCGATTCCTTTACGATGTGTTTTTATTGGTAGTCCTCCCCAAAATTGTAAAACCCCGTTGTATCTAAAGTCCAAAAAAGCATGAGAAAAGAAAAAAGTAGTGCATAGACCCGGTCTATAAACCAAAACAGCAATGGAAATCTAGAAAAGTAGTGAATAGACACGGTCTAAAACCCAAGCTGGCTTAAATAACATTTCTCAATCTCGTCACTCATACTCAGTCAATAATTTCGAAATATATGTACTTCCCGCATCTTATTAGACAAGTCCTCATGTTCAATGCATTACTTCATGAACTCCACTGATTGATTTTATGCTTCTCAGTAAAACTGGCTTTCTATTTGAATTAGGCTTAAAATTCCTCCACTATTTACAGCACCATTTAAAAGCGAATTAAGGTTCTTAAATAAAAAATAAGTAAAAAATCTCTAGACTTTGGATATTGGATACAGTATACTGTTAAACTAGATATTAGATTAATATAAATTATCTTATAATTGTAAACGCATTCATTATAATGTATAAGGAGGAGTTAAAATGACAGTTAGTACAGTAGAAGAAGTGGATTTAATTCGTCAGAGTGTCCGTTCACTTTGTGAAAAGTTCCCCGAATCATACTGGAGACAGACAGATGAAAAGAAAGAGTATCCTGAAAAATTCATTCAAACACTTACTAAAGAAGGATGGCTTTCGGTCTTAATTCCTGAGAAATACGGCGGGGCTGGATTAGGAATGTATGAGGCTGGAGTTATTTTAGAGGAAATTAATCGATCAGGAGGTAACGCTGGCGCAGGCCATGCTCAAATGTATACGATGGGAGCAATATTGCGACATGGGAATGAATATCAGAAACAGCGTTACTTGCCAAAGATCGCCAGTGGAGAATTACGTCTCCAGGCATTCGGTATAACAGAGCCCACTGCAGGAAGTGATACAACAAGTATTGAAACAACAGCAGAAAAGCGAGGAGATAAATATATCGTTAATGGTCAAAAAATTTGGATTTCTCGCACCGAACATTCGGATTTAATGCTATTGTTAGCAAGAACTACCCCGAAAGATCAGGTGAAGAAGAAAACGGATGGATTAAGTTTATTTATTCTTGACATGCAAGACCAAAAAAATAATATTACGATTCGCCCCATTGATACGATGATAAACCATGCGACAACAGAAGTATTTTTTGAAAATACAGAGATTCCCGAAGAAAATTTGATTGGAGAGGAAGGAAAAGGATTTAAACAAGTTTTAAGTGGAATGAATGCTGAGCGTATTTTAATAGCTGCTGAGAGTATTGGTGATGGTAAATACTTTATTGATAAGGCTGTTCAATATGCGAATGAAAGAGAAGTTTTCAATCGTCCTATTGGTAAAAATCAAGGTGTGCAATTTCCAATTTCTCAGGCATATATGGATATTGAAGCAGCGGCTTTAATGCGTGATAAGGCAGCTAATCTGTTTGATGCCGGTGAAAATTGTGGACCGGAAGCAAATATGGCTAAATATCTTTCAACAGAGGCGACTTGGAAAGCTGCTAATGCTGCTATGACAACTTTTGGAGGTTATGGTTTTGCTACAGAGTACAATATTGAACGTAAATTTAGGGAAGCCAGATTATTTATTGTTGCTCCAGTGACTAATAACCTTGTTATATCATATGTTGGTCAGCATGTGCTTGGTCTACCAAGATCCTTTTAATAAAGGGGAGATAAGATGAGTTTAAGTGAGAAACTTGCTAATTATATTTTAGATACAAATTATGAAGACTTACCTACCGATGTGGTGGAATTCACTAAATTATGTATATTGGATTACTTTTCCTCAGCTATAGCTGGTTCCAACCAGGAAGCGATTCAAAAAGTTGATGATTTAGTCAAGGAACTGGGAGGGGAACCACAAGCAGCTTTAGTTACAGGCGGAAAGACCTCAGTTACACAAGCTGCACTCTTAAATGGAGCAGCAAGTCATATTGTAGAACAGGATGATATTCATAAAGGTTCTATTATCCATGCAGCTACAGTAGTGATTCCTGCAGCTTTGGCTATTTCAGAATGGAAGCGACTATCTGGTAAAGACTTGATTACGGCAGTTGTAATAGGGTATGAAGTTTGCTATCGAATAGGTGAGGCTGTAACTCCCTCTCATTATTATTATTGGCATAATACGGCCACTTGCGGAACGTTTGGAGCAACTGCCGCAGTTGCAAAATTGCTTCACCTTACCCATGAACAAATTATTCATGCGTTAGGCAGTGCCGGAACTCAAGCGGCAGGACTTTGGGAGTTTATAGAAGATGGTGCAATGTCTAAGCAATTGCATCCTGGTAAAGCAGCTATGAATGGAGTAATTAGTGCTTTGTTAGCAGAGAAAGGCTTTACTGCTGCAAAGAAAATATTAGAAGGTAAACGAGGTTTTTTTGAAGCAATGAGTACAGAATATGATGTTTCAAAAGTAACTATAGATTTAGGCGAGCAGTTCAAAATCATGGAAAATTCATTTAAAGTTCATGCATCATGCCGGCATACACATCATGCTATGGATTTAATGATTGAACTTGCAGAAGAAAAAAACATCCGACTTCATGATATTGAACAAATCAATGTAAAAACATATCAGGTAGCAATCGACATTACTGATAATAAAAACCCGGACACTCAATATGCATCTAAATTTAGTTTGCAGTTCTGCACTGCTTTAGGTTTGTTAACTGGTAATGGTGGGGTCGATGCATTTAATGAAGAAAGCTTATGGAATGAAAATATACGTAAATTAATGAAGCGGGTAAATGTAGAAGTTGATCCAGAAATAAATAGTAATTATCCAGATAAATGGGGAGCTATTGTAGAAATTAAATTGACATCAGAAGACTGGATAAGAAAAGAAACTGATTTTCCTAAAGGAGATCCTGAAAATGCTGTTACTTCTGAAGATCTTTTGAATAAATTTAGAACTTTAACAAGAGATTTGTCTATCGAATCACAAAATATATTATCCGATAAGCTACTCAATTTGGAGAATTTAGATACAATAGATGATTTATTTGAATTTACAAAGGTACGAGGAATTCTAGATTGAGGTTTAGTGCAACTTTTTTCATTAAATAAATGTAAATTACATTACTGGTTGTTTAACTATTGTAATAGGGTTCATTGAAACAATTTCACGTGGTTTTGCTCAAGATACACTATAAATAATCTCAGAACATATTTTAGATAATCATTGGAAAACAAGTAATATACAAGTCTATTGATCAGAACAGTTTACGGGAATAACTTATCGATTAACGGCTTCACTTTAAAAGAACTTTTTTCAGTAAGTAAAGGAGAGTCAACCATGCTGAGAACTTGTATGTTTATTCCAGGAGACAAGGATAGGCGTCTGGAAAAAGTAAGGGCACTTTCAGCAGATGCTTTCATCTTTGATTTGGAAGATGCCGTTGCAGAGGAAAATAAAAAAAGTGCAAGACAGAGAGTAAAAAGATTCATAGAAAATACGGAGCATATAACTACATTCGTTCGTGTGAATGCCGTGGATACTGATTATTTTTTAGAAGATATACAGGAAATAGTACACGCAAATCTGGATGGAATTGTACTCCCAATGACCGATGATAGGGAAAAAATTGTAATTGCGGATTATTTTCTTGGACAAATGGAAAAGAGAAATAATTTAAAGAGTGGTTCTGTGTCAATCATTCCGATAATTGAAACAGCTTCTGGTCTTCATAACGCATACACTATTGGTTCAGCAAGCCAAAGAGTTTCATGTCTGGCATTTGGCTCAGAAGATTTTATACTTAATACAAATATATCACCTGATGAAGAACAGATTCAGTTACTCTATGCACGTTCAAAGTTGGTGATAGATTCAAAGGCAGTAGGATTAGATCCACCTATTGATTCGGTTTATACAGACATTCATAACGATGAAGGATTGAAAAAAACAGCTAAGGAAGGGAAGAAACTTGGTTTTCAAGGTAAACTTGTCATTCATCCAGGACAAATACCAATAGTGAATGAGGTTTTTTCCCCTTCTGCTAAACAAATAGCAGAAGCTGAGAGGATAATAGACGCATACAATGATGCTATATTAAATGGTTCAGGAGCTGTTCAAGTAAATGGAAAAATGATAGATGCTCCAATCGCTGAAAGAGCAAAAATGATTCTTGAAACTGGAGAACGATACAAAAACAATATATAAAGAGAAGGTGAATAAAATGTTGCCTTTAGAAGGTATAACTGTAGTCACTTTGGAACAGGCAATTGCAGCTCCTTTTGCTACTAGGCAGCTTGCAGATATGGGTGCAAGAGTAATAAAAATAGAACGACCTGAGGTAGGAGATTTTGCAAGAAACTATGATACTACTGTTAATGGTCTTTCCAGTCACTTTGTTTGGTGTAATCGGTCTAAAGAATCTATCGAGTTGGATTTAAAAACAGAAGAAGGAAAAGAAGCCCTTCGTCGTTTAATTGGAAAATCAGATGTTTTTGTGCAAAATCTAGCACCAGGAGCAATAGAAAGAATGGGTTTTATTCCAGATGAATTAACGGAAAAACATCCTGAACTAATTGTGTGTAGCTTATCAGGATACGGAAAAGGCGGACCTTATGAAACTAAAAAAGCTTATGATTTACTTGTTCAGTGTGAAGCGGGTCTTGTTTCCATTACGGGAAGCGAAGAAATCCCTTCGAAAGCAGGTATTTCGATAGCTGATATTGCTGCAGGAATGTATGCATATACAGGTATTTTGACAGCGCTATTAAACCGTTCAAAAACTGGAAAAGGTACTGTAATGGAAATATCTATGTTAGAAGCTCTTGGTGAATGGATGGGTTATCCTAAATATTATTCAGCATACGGCGGTGAAGAACCAAGGCGTGCAGGCGCCAGTCATGCTACTATTTATCCCTATGGGCCGTTCACCTGTGGAGATGGAAAGACCGTGTTTATTGGTTTACAAAATGAGAGGGAATGGGAGAGCTTTTGCCTTCGTATTTTAGAACAGCCACAGCTAACAGATAACCCGAAATTTGAAAGTAACTACAAACGAGCTGAAAATCGGGATGAATTAAAGAGCATCATCGAAAGAAACTTTAAATCAAAAACATCTGAAGAAGTAATTGAAAAGGTGGAAGAAGCTAAAATTGCCAATGCACGCTTAAATAGCATGAAAGACTTTTTTGAACACCCGCAACTAACTGCACGAAATCGCTGGCAACAAGTTCAAACACCTGTTGGAGAAATTGCTGCACTTAAACCGCCAGTCACCATGAAAAATGTTCAATCTGTAATGAATCCTATTCCCGCCTTAGGGGAACATACTGAATCGATTTTAAAGGAAATAGGAATGCACTCACAGGTTAAGTAACCATAAGGAGGAAGTTTTATGACTGTAAAAGATGGCTGGAATGGAAGATTTTATGAGGACTTTGAAGAAGGTGATATATACCCGCATCCACTGGGAAGAACGGTAACGAAAACAGATAATATTTATATGACTTTATTAACACAAAATACAAATCCGATTCATTTTGATGACTATTATTCCGAGCAAACGGAATTTGGTAAACCTTTGATCGACTCCACATTTACGGTTGCTCTTGTAACAGGTCAGTCGGTAACTGACCTTTCTCAAAATGCCATGGCGAACTTAGGATGGGATGAAATTCGACTTCCTAAACCTGTTTTTGAAGGAGATACGATTTATTCTTACTCTGAAGTATTAGATAAAAGAGAATCGAATTCACGACCAAATGTAGGAATTGTTAATGTGAAAACTAGTGGTTACAATCAACGTGGAGAAATTGTCATTACTTTTAAACGCACATTTATGATTTATAAAAAAGAGCATGCTCCAAAAAAAGAAAATATACTATTAAATAAAGTATTGGAATCGCAGGAATAGAGTTAATGGCAAGGGGTGAAAAGGTGAGAGAATTTCATTATGAAGAAATAGTCAATAAAGTTGCAGTGCTTTGTAAGGAAGCTAATTATGATTTAGGCCAAGATGTAGTGTCCGCATTTCAGCAGGCAGTTCAGACTGAATCGTCAGAGATTGGGAAAGACGTGCTAAATCAGTTAATTGAAAATGCTAATATTGCGACCGAAAACCGTGTTCCCATGTGTCAGGATACTGGCGTTTCTGTATTTATCGTGAAGCTTGGGCAGGATTGTCATATAACTGGAGGAAGTCTTTATGACGCAATTAATGAAGGGGTAAGAAAAGGATATGAAGAAGGTTATTTAAGGTATTCAATTGTAGATAATCCTATAAATAGGAAGAATACCGGCGATAATACTCCTTCTGTAATCCATATCGAATTAGTTCAAGGTAATCAACTGGAAATTCAAATGTCCGCAAAAGGTGGGGGTGCAGAAAATATGAGCAAACTTATGATGCTGACCCCCAGTGATGGAATTGAAGGTGTAAAACAATTCATATTGGATACAGTTAAAGAGGCTGGGCCGAATGCATGCCCTCCATTAGTAGTAGGTGTGGGTATCGGTGGTAACTTTGAATCCTGTGCCTATCTAGCTAAAAAGGCATTGTTTAAACCAGTAGGAGAACGTCACCTAGACCCTGAACTTGCTGAATTAGAAGAACAATTAATTCAATCTATTAATGCACTAGGAATTGGACCTCAGGGATTGGGTGGAAGCACAACAACGTTGGATGTCAAAATCGAAATAGCACCTTGCCATATTGCAGCACTTCCGGTAGCTGTTAATTTAAACTGTCATGCGAGCAGGCATAAACATGCTATATTATAGTAAATTACGTACTAGATTTTATCCCGCACGTAACGGAAAGTAATACCTCTGCTTCAAGACTATGTGGCTTAGCTAAGGTGGATAAGTGGGAGATGAACTGCCCGTATATGTATAACTCTGTTCTAGAGCAATTAGGTCATGCCCTTGCGATACTAACATTCTGTGGGTGAAGAGAAACGAAACCCCCGCGGAATGAAGTTTCACTTTAAAACAAATTGTCCTTTTTTGGAGGGTGAATATGTCTCAAATAAAAATAGATGTACCATTTCAAGATATAGATACGATAAAATCGCTTCGTCCTGGAGATAGAGTGTTACTCAGTGGATCAATTTATACAGCTAGAGATGCTGCACATAAACGAATGGAAGAACAATTGAAACGAAATGAAAACCTCCCTATTGAGTTACAAAATCAGGTTATCTATTATGTAGGCCCCACTCCGGCAAAGCCCGGAGAGATCATAGGATCAGCAGGACCTACAACAAGCAGTCGTATGGATAAGTACACACCTCTATTGCTGGAGAAGGGGTTAAAAGGTATGATTGGAAAAGGGTATCGCAGTCAAACAGTCATTGATTCCATCGTAAATAATTGTGCTGTTTATTTTGCAGCAATTGGCGGTTCAGGAGCTCTATTAGCCAGACGGATAAAATCAGTTGAAGTCATTGCATATGAGGATTTAGGTACTGAAGCTATTCGAAAGCTGGAATTGATAGATTTCCCGTGCATGGTTATCAATGACTCAGAAGGTAGGGATTGGTATAAAGAATCCCAGGAAGCATTTAAAAAGAGTAGTAGCAAAACATAGTAGCGGATTAAAATAATTTTTTGTAATATTTAAAATAAAGAGTTGCCAATCCTTGATACAGGAATTTGATAATCATGAAAAAAAGGATTAAATTACGTACGAAAATATTGATTCTTTCTTCTATTTTAGTTTGTTCTTCTGTATTGGTAAGCGGTTGGATGATGCTCATCAGTATATCTGATTCTTTTGAGGAAGAGATAGGCGAGCGCGCTATCGCTATTGCCAGAACACTGACACAACTGGATGACATAATTATTAATGTTGGACAGGAAGGGGGAGAGGAGTATATACAACCGATTGCAGAGCGTATTCGTCTATCTACCAATGTTGACTATATTGTCATATTAGATATGAACCGCATTCGCTATTCACATCCATCAGAAACGAGAATAGGTGAGGTTTTTGAGGGAGGAGATGAGATAGCAGCATATTCTGAGCATGAATATACATCCAAAGCTTTGGGAGAATTAGGATATGCCATACGTGCTTTTGTTCCAATTATGGATGAAGCAGGAACACATCAAGTTGGAGTAGCAGTTGTTGGAATTCTGTCACCGACCTTTCAGTCTCTAGTAAAAGATTATCAGAGTGATTTGCTCGTTTCACTTGTATGGGGATTACTTATTGGGATAGGTGGTTCTTGGTTCCTAGCAACCAATGTGAAGAAGCAAACCTATCAATTGGAGCCTTATGAAATTGGAAGACTGTTTGAAGAGCGACAAACAATCATGCAGACATTGGATACAGGAATTATTGTTACAGATGATAAAGGGAAAATAAGTTTCATGAATAAACTTGCAGAAGAATATACAGGCTATACATTTTCCGGTCAAATGTACATAAGTGAAGTGTTTACACGATCATGGATAACTGAGCAGCTTTTAGAAAGTGAGAAGGTTATTAACAAACCTGTATCTTTTAATAAAACGATGTATTTGGTCTCTATATATCCTATTTTTGTAAAAAAAGATTTTATGGGATCTTTGATTATTTTGAAAAATCGCTCTGAAATTCATCAGCTTGGAGAAGAGTTAACCGGTGTTAAAAGTTTAGTAAGCGCGCTCCGTGCACAAAATCATGAGTATATGAATAAGCTTCATAGTATTGCTGGGCTTATCCAGCTTGATAGAACTGATGAGGCTCTGGAACTGCTTATTGAGGAAACATCTGATGAAGAGAATATGATTCAGTTTTTAAGGGATCGCATTGATCACTACCCAATATCGGGGCTTATATTAGGAAAACGGGCACGTGCTAAAGAAATGGGTGTGCATTTATGGATTCATGAGGATAGCTATTTAAACAGAGTGGTGGAAGGTTTTAGTTCTGGAGATTTGATTACATTGATTGGAAATTTGCTTGATAATGCAATCGAATCTTGTGAAGATGCTGTTCTCAAAGAAGTCAGCTGTCTGATTCAAGGCGGTAACAATTCTTTATATATCATGGTAGAGGACAGTGGTAAAGGGATACCCACAGGGGAAAGTGAACTGGTCTTTCAAGAAGGTTATAGTTCCAAGGCCAAGGAAGGAAGAGGATTTGGACTTGCTCTTATAAAAAGTATTGTTGAGGCGAATCAGGGTGAAATAAGCATTACTTCAAAGGGAACTAATGGGACAATTATGGAAATAATTGTAGGCCAAAAAATAGGAGTGGGTGATGATGGTTAATGTAATGATTGTAGAGGATGATCCAATGGTACAGGAGGTAAACAAAAGTTTCCTTGAGAAAATGGAGGGCTTTCATTTGCAATTTTGTTCTGAAAGCGGAAAAACAGTGTTGGATAAAGCCATGGAATCTCCCCCTGACCTTATTTTGCTTGATATGTTTTTACCCGATATTTCCGGTTTAGATGTATTACAAGAAATACGCCAAAAAGAATTGCCTTCAGATGTTATTCTAATTACAGCTGCACGAGATGCCAAAACGATACAGCAAGTATTTCGACTCGGTGCTGTTGACTATTTAGTGAAACCTTTCCGTTTCAATCGTTTTCAGCAAGCTCTGGAAAATTATAAAAAGATGTGGATGAAGTTACAGTGGTCCCAATCGTTAAGTCAAGAAGATATTGATGATTGGAATAAACAAAAAAACAACATGAAAACAGATTCACCTCCAAAAGGGCTAAGTGAAATTACGTTAAAGCAAATTTATATGGCTCTATTAGATCAACAACGTCCAGTTACTGCCGAAGAGTTAGCTGAAAAAATGGGTATGGCAAGGGTAACTGTACGTAGATATCTGGAACATTTGGAAAAGCAAGAAAGAATAACAGTCCAGATAGAATATGGCAAGGTAGGAAGGCCAAGTCATAACTATTCTGTTTGACCTATGTTAAGACCACAAAGACCAAAAAGATCAATATGAATATTTTATTGTCATAATAATGAAAGCGCTTTATAATCTGGGGTAACATAGATTGTGAAAGGTTTTATCCTATATTCTTGCGCTGTCATCGCTTTCGCCAATCAGGGTTATTTAAGTCTATTATCTTTTGAATAGAGGTGGTGTCATTATCGAAAGTAAAAGTCCTTTTTCAGTGGTATAAAACTAGTTTAGTGATAATTTTTTTATTCTTATTAAATGCATGTCAAGTGCAATCCTATCCGGAAGATCATGAACAACTGAGTGAAGAAGAACGAATTGTTATCCGTTTTTCTCATGTTGTTGGAGAAGAGACTCCAAAAGGACTTGCTTCTAGAAAGTTTGCGGAGCTGGTAGAAGAAAGAACGGATGGGTATGTCGAAGTACAGGTCTTTCCAAATAGTTTTCTTTATAAAGATGGAGAAGAGATAGAGGCTTTGTTAGCTGGTGATGTGCAAATGCTTGCTCCGTCTACTTCAAAGATAACGGCATTGGTCCCAGAATGGAAAGTAATTGATATACCATTCGCTTTTGAAAATGAGGAAGAGATTCATGATTACTTAAATAGTTCAGCTGGAAAAATACTGGAAGATAAGTTGGTGCAAAAAGGCTTCTATCCTCTTGCCTTTTGGGAAAGTGGTTTTAAACAAGTAACTAACAATCGAAACGCATTACACTACCCGGAGGATTTTGAAGGATTGGAGTTTAGAATTATGAGCAGTGATATTCTAAAAGAACAATTTTCATTACTCGGGGCTCATGCTCAGGTAGAGACGTTTGATCAGGTATTCCCTTTATTGGAACAGGGAGTTTTAAATGCACAGGAAAATACTTATTCCAATATTGTCAGTAAAAATATCCACAAAGTACAAGATCACTTGACAGTTAGCAATCATGGTTACTTAGGATATTTGGTATTAATTAATGATGATTTTTGGAAAAGTCTTCCTGATGAAGTTCAGGTAATTATTATAGATGTGATGGAGGAAGTAACGGAATGGGAAATTAAGAAAGCGCGAGAATTGAATGTACAGGAGTACGAATATCTTCAAGAATGTCAATGCATTAATATTCACGAGTTAAGTGATGAGGAAAAAAATACCTGGGAAGAAACATTAGATCCGCTGTATGAGCGTTTTACTGAAAAGTATGGGTCGCAATATATTCATTATTTACCAAGATTTCTGAATTATTAAAATACTAGGAGGGTTTAAATGAAAGGGATTAAAAAGTTTTATTTAATCACATTTATATTGATAATTATGTTACTTGCAGCATGTAGCAGTGAGGAAGCAGAAGGTGAGGATAGTGGAGAGGTAGAAGAAAGAGATTATCCATCTACAGTAACAATTGGTACAGCCTCTCAAGGCGGTACATATTATATTTGGGGTGGAGGACTTGCGACATTATTGGAGCAAAATCTTGATATTACTTCAAATGTGGAGGTAACAGGTGGTCCTGTGCATAACATACAACTTTTGGATGTTGATGATATTCAGCTTGGTATGGTGACAATGGGACCGTTGTATGAAGGATACTATGGTGAAGGGGAATGGGCAAGCAAAGAATTTAGTGATATTCGTGTTATATTTCCAATGTATAACACACCATTTCAGTGGTGGTCTACAGCAAGTTCAGGAGTTACCAGCATAATGGAACATGAAGGAGAGCGTGTCGGTATTGGTCCTGCAGGCGGAACACCAGGTACGTATAATCCCTTAATTTATGAAGCGCTTGGCATTGAAACGGGTGACCAGGTTGCAGCAGGTGCAAGCGATATGGCTTCTCAAATGTTAGATGGGCAGTTAGATCATATTGGTTTTTCTGCGGGGTTACCAATAGCTGCCGTCACAGAGGTAGAAACGCAGGCTGATATTAATATTTACGGTATAGATGGTGAAGAACGTGAAAAAGTAATGGAAGCATTACCATATTTTACTGAATTTGTAATCCCTCAAGACACGTATGAATCTCTTGATGGAGACGTGGAAACTATAGCCCAGTTTAACTTTGGTGTTGTGCAAAAAGAAGCAAATGAGGAGTTTGTATACGATCTTGTTAAAGCATATCACGAAAATATTGATCAAATGATTTCAACACATGCATCCGCTCAGGAATCAGAGGATCCTGCTGCCATATTAGAAAATAAAGAGTATCCGTTGCATCCTGGAGCAATTCGTTATTATGAGGAAATAGGAATTGACCTTCCTGATGCAGTCTATCCTCCTGAATGGGAACAAAATAATTGATTGAGATTGGACAACCCAATTAAAATTTCACACAATAAAATTCTATTTAAACTATTGATTCTCTGTTGAAATGACAGGGGATCGTAGTTATTTTTCAGCATGTAAACAGGGAGGGGAATCATATGTCTCAACAAAAAAACAATGTTGCAAGAGAGCAAACGGAACATACGGATGAAATTGAAAATAAAAAAATAGATACGAGAATTACAGAGGATGAATTAGAATCTTCTCCTCAGATAAGAGATTTGAAGGGTGCTTTCCGCTATATATTTATGGCTATAGCTGTCATAGGAGCACTTTTTCACTTATATATTCTTAACTTTAATCCAATTGACCCGTGGGTATTTAGAAGTACCCATTTGGCATTTGGTACAGTGCTTGCTTTAATGCTTTATAAAGGGTGGAAGACCAAATCAAATAGAGTGACCATTATAGATTGGGTACTTATTGCAATCGCTATTTTTATAGCTTTATATATTTATATAAATCTGGAACAGTTAGTTTTTCGGTTTGGTGTAGCACCAACGACGATGGATTTTATTGTTTCCTTTCTTGGTTTATTGTTGGTTCTGGAAATAACTCGTCGGTCAAGTGGTTGGATTTTGCCAATATTGGCGTTTATTTTTATCCTTTATTCATTTGCGGGGCCGTATTTACCAGGTATCTTAAATCATAATGGTTATTCTCTAGAGCGATTTGTCACTTATGTATATGGGTTGGACGGTGTTTTTGGTGTTACTACAGATGTATCTTCCAAATATATTATCCTATTTATTATATTTGGTGCATTCTTGCAAATGTCCGGAGTTGGTCAATATTTTATTGATGTTGCCTTCAGGATAGCCGGCGGTTTAAGAGGTGGTCCGGCAAAAGTTGCAGTTGTTTCCTCTGGTCTAATGGGAATGATCAACGGAACCTCTGCAGGTAATGTTGTTGCAACCGGTTCATTGACGATTCCATTGATGAAAAAAACAGGTTACCGACCAATGTTTGCTGCAGCAACTGAAGCAACAGCATCATCAGGTGGACAGTTACTACCGCCAATTATGGGAGCGGGAGCATTCCTGATGGCGGAAATTACTGGTATCCCTTACTCTGAAATTATTATAGCTGCAACGATCCCGGCTGTTTTATATTTTGTTTCTGTTTATTTTATGGTTGATTTTCAAGCTATTAAGAGTGGTATGGTTGGTTTATCTCGTGACCGTCTACCAAACTTGAAGAAATTGCTAAAGAAATTTTACTTATTTGCACCGGTTGTTTTGCTGATCTATTTGCTTGTTAGTGGGTTTTCCGTAATTTTTGCGGGTACAGCAGGGATCATTGCTTGTTTTATACTAAGTTTGTTTAATAAAGAGACACGAATGGGCTTAAATAAGGTATTAGAGGCATTGGAATTGGGGATGAAAAATGCTATTCAGCTTATTGCCATTGTTGCTACAGCAGGGATTATTGTTGGGGTAATTGCATTAACAGGTATTGGTCAGCGTTTTAGTTCAATGCTGCTTACCATTGCGGATAACAATTTAATCATTGCACTAATTTTTGCAATGTTAATTTCTATTATTCTTGGGATGGGTATGCCAACGACTGCTGCTTATGCGGTTGCAGCCTCTGTTATTGCACCTGGATTGGTTAATATAGGAATTGATCCTATAATTGCGCACATGTTTGTTTTTTACTATGCGGTTATTTCAGCAATTACGCCACCAGTAGCACTAGCTGCCTTTGCAGCAGCTGGTATATCCGGAACAAATCCAATGAAAACTAGTGTGCAGGCCTTCAAAATTGGTCTTGCGGCATTTATCGTGCCGTTTATGTTTTTCTTCAGTCCGGAATTATTACTAGAAAGTGGAACAGTAGCGGAAATTGTTTTAGCAGTAATCACAGCACTGATTGGAGTTTACTTGCTATCGGCGTCCGTACAAGGATGGATTTTCGGGAAAATGGCTAGCTGGTATAGCCGGATTATCTTTCTGCTAGCTGCAATTATGTTTATGCTCTCTGGTATTCAAACAGATATTATTGGGGTTGTCATGGTAGGTGCAGTATTAGTAATTCAAAAGTTTTTAAATAAATCTGAACCGCCCAATCAATCTATGATAGAAAGCGCTAGTACAGAATCTCCGCTTTAGCAAGTTTTACTTTATAGCTTATTCGAGAAGGTTAAACAAACTAGATAAAGAAGGTTGCTTATGTTATTTAATTTTATTCATTCATTCAAGCGTATGAAGCTGTCCGGAAAAATGATTACGTTTTTAATTTCTACAGCTATTTTCGTTGGATTATTAATCTGGTTGCCTGAAGATATTCCTTGGTCTGCAAAAGCCACAATCAGTATTATGATATATGGTATTTTACTTTGGGCTTTTGAATCGCTGCCTCTGGGCATGACCTCTGTTTTTATGATGATATTATTATTGTTTTTGCATGCTGTTCCTATTGATGTGGTATTAAGCGGTTTTGGTTCTCCAGCTGTATTTCTGATAGTAGCAGGAATGATGATTGCTAAAGGAGTAAATGAGACTCCATTAATGAATAGAATCACCTATATGCTTTTTGCTAAATGGGGTTCATCGGCAAAAGGTATATTTATAGGGGTGTTTTTACTTATGCAATTACAGGCATTTTTTATTCCGGCAACTGCTGTGCGATCTTCGTTGATAGTACCTGTTGTTCTATCTGTACTTCAATCAGTAGGGGCAAAAAAAGGAAGTAATTTTAGCAAACTTATGTTGGTAGGAACAGCATATGCGGGAAATATTAGCGGGACAGCTATTTTAACAGCAGCTATTGGTAACATATTAACGATAGAGATTTTACAATTATATGTAGGAAAATCTTTATCTTACCTAGATTGGTTTGTGTATGCTTTTCCTGTTTGGATATTATTAATTGTGGTAATCCCATATATTGTATGGAAATGTTTCCCTCCTGAAGATTTTTCTTTTCACATTCTCCATAAACAAATGAAACAGAAAAAGGAAGACTTGGGAGGGTTAAGTAACTCAGAATTAAAATGTATGATCATTCTATCGATTACTGTTTTATTATGGATGACACAACCAATACATGGGTACCATCCCACTGTTCCGGCTCTAATGGCTGTCGTACTAATGGCGTTGCCGAGAATTGGTTTTGTAAAATGGAAAAAAATCGTTAGTGTTAACTTCGATTTGGTCTTATTAATTGGTGCGACTTTATCATTAGGATTTGCATTAATCGAGTCAGGTGCCATTGAACTTCTAGAAGAACTTATTACCTCTGAAAATCTAATAAATATATTCGCTAACCCATGGCTTGCAATACTTATGGTTATTTTAATATCGCAAATTTACCATCTGGGGGTTACAAATGTTTCTACTGCAGTAGTGACATTACTTCCTGTTCTAATTAGTTTGTCACTACAGGCTGGTATTGACCCAGTGGTAGTAAGTTTTACTTCTGCAATAACGATATTATTCGGATATCTATTAATCGTAGAGACTATGCCAAATGTAGTAGTTCATGGAACGGGAATGATAAATCAACGCGACTTCTATTTACCTGGGTTGTTATCCACTATTGCGAGTACCATTATAACCTTGTTTGTTGCATTTACTTGGTGGAGGTGGTTGGGGTTTTGGCCATAATTTGTTAGGGAATATAAGGTTTTGTTTGGAATTTCACTAAGCAGATTGATTAAGAAAAATACTCCAATGTCTTGTTTTAAGAATCATAATATATTTGGTGTCTACTTCAATCCTAGAGGGAAACGAATATTATATATTTAACAATTTGTTTTATAATGTATTGTAATATTTTTATCGTGAATCCTTTTAATTAAACAGTACGTTCGCTATAATTATTGTATAAAATATCCAGATTTATTAGAATGGGGAAAATATTATGGCTGATGAGATGAATTTAAGAATTGGCGATAGAGAAATGTTACATAATCGTGTTTGTAGCGTTTTAAGAGAAGCTATATTGAAAGGTGATTTTAAACCTGGAGAAAGATTGGTTCAAACAGAGCTAGCTAATCAAATCGGTGTAAGTCGTATGCCAATAAGAGAGGCATTGCGAACACTAGAATTAGAGGGACTTATCGTAATGCAGCCACATAAAGGAGCGGTCGTTCGTGAAATAAAAAAGGAAGATATTCAAGAAATATATGAACTTCGCTCGGTTCTAGAACCAATGGCATTGAAGAAAAGTATGGAGCAATTTAAACAGACAGATATAGATGAGTTATCGGCGCTTCATCAAACAATGCTGCAAACTGAGTCAGATCAGAAGTATGTAGAATATAATGCAAATTTCCATGATATACTAGTTAGTCGTTGTAAAAGCTCTCGTTTATTAAGTTTCATAGAAGCGGTTTTAAATGGATTTGCTCTTGATACTCCACAAATCATTCCTGGTCAAGTTCAAAAATCGAATAAGGAACATGGAGTTATATTAGAAGCAATTGTCGAAAGAGATGCTGACAAAGCCTCAGAATTACTTGCTCAGCATATCCAGCGAACTGGTGTGGAATTACTTCAGACATTAGAAAAAAAGTAAATAAATTTATTGTAAATAAAAACGCACATAGTTTTGTGACATGCTCCCATATAGGTAGAAAGATTAAAAAGTAAAAACCTGACTACTTATGGGGAAGGATATCAACTGTAACTGTGTGTGTTTTAAATTATTTTCATTTTGTCGTATTCTTTTTGTATTGATTGAGGGCTTTTTAAATTTTGTCTATTCAATTCAATTTAATAATAAAAATATTTACAAAATAATGAATATACATTACAATAAATTGTATCCAGTTATACAGTATCCAGAAATTATATTAATAAAATGTAAGCGCTTTATTTAAATGAATATGGATCAATCGTAAGTTATAAATACAAAGTAAAAAGTATCATTTAAATAATTTGAATATTTCGTTTATAAAATGTAAACAAGGAAGGTTGATTAATAATGAAGCACCATGTTAATGAAGGGTGTGTGCAGAGTTTACATTGGATGAAATAAAGCTATCATTAGCTCAGCAAGAGAAGTAACAAGGGGGTCGATTGTTATGAGAGATGTATAACGTATTTCATTTTTTAGCATTGATTAGATTTAGATGAGCTAAATAAAATTATAAATATGGAGGTAAACAAATGATTAAACCAAAGTTGTATGTATTGGACACAGGAACAATGAAGATGGATAAAAACTATATGATTGCCATGCATAATCCAGCGAATATAGATAATCCTAACCCGCCTGCAGAATTTGTTGAATTTCCTGTATATGCTGTATTAATTGATCATCCTGAAGGGAAAATCCTTTTTGATACTGGTTGCAATCCAGAAGGAATGGGTGAAGGCGGTCGTTGGCCAGAAGGAACTCAAAAGATGTTCCCTTCGTTCCAAGATGAATCTTGTTATTTGATTAATCGGTTAGAACAACTAAATACGAGACCAGAAGATATTAAGTATGTTGTTGCTTCTCACTTACATCTAGATCATGCTGGATGTTTAGAATTATTTACAAACGCTACTATTATTGTTCATGATACAGAGCTCTCTAATACTATGAAGCAGTATGCGATGACAAAAGATATGGGGGCCTATATTTGGGCAGATGTTAATGCATGGATAACAAATGATTTGAAATGGAAAACAGTGATGCCGCATGAAGATGAATTAGAACTTGCTCAAGGAGTGAAGATTCTTAACTTCGGTCCTGGCCATGCTTGGGGGTTACTTGGATTACACATAGAATTGCCAGGTGAGGGAGGGATTATACTAGCTTCTGATGCTATATATACATCAGAAAGCTATGGTCCACCGGTAAAGATGCCTGGAATTATATATGATTCTATTGGCTATTTAAATGCAGTGGAAAAGATTAAAAAGTATGCAGAGCGCACCGATTCTCAGGTTTGGTTTGGACATGATTCGGAACAATTCAGAAAGTTTATCAAATCAACTGAAGGGTTTTATGAGTAATAGTTCAAGATAACAGATTAGTCTCATGACATCTTCATTAGAATAGTCATGAGACTCTTCTATAATAAAGTAAGTTCACTAAACGGAGGTTTGGTCTACATGATTGATGTAAACGGTCATTACTTTGGTTCGGTAATTAATGGAGAAGAGCGAAAAGGTGAAAGAAAAAATTTAGATGTAATTAATCCATATAATAATGAAGTAATTGGAAAAATATCATGTGCAACAAAAGAAGATGTTCATGATGCAGTAGATACTGCTCACTATACTTTTAAGAATACGATGAGAAGGATGCCTGCCCATGAGAGAGCGAATATATTGCGGAAAACTGCTGGACTATTAGAAGAGCAGTCTGAAAAATTTGCTAGAATGTTAACGTTAGAGGCAGGTAAACCAATACGTGAAAGTAGAGGTGAAGTAGAACGCGCTGTTCAAGTTTTAAGGTTTGCATCGGAAGGAGCAAAGTCAATTTATGGTGAACAAATTCCTATGGATAGCGCAGTAGGTGGAGAGGATCAAATTGGTATAACGAAGCGAATTCCTGTGGGTGTTGTAGCGGCAATTACACCATTTAATTTTCCATTAAATCTTGTACTTCATAAAGTTGCTCCAGCGATAGCAGTAGGAAATACCATTGTTCTCAAACCTGCAGAAAAAACACCACTATCTTCTGTACTACTATATCAATTATTTGAAGAAGCAGGACTTCCAAATGGTGTTTTCAATATAGTTATGGGGCCTGGGAAAGACCTTGTAGAACCACTTATAACACATCCATACGTAAAAAAAGTTACTTTTACTGGAAGTGGTGCAGTAGGATGGAAGATAAACGAAATCGCTAAACGGAAGAAGGTAACGCTTGAATTAGGATCAAACGCTCCTAATATTATTTTCGAAGCTGGAGATATGGATATTGCTGTTCGTTCAATTATTATGGGAGGGTATACATATGCAGGCCAAGCATGTGTTTCTGCCCAACGTATCTATGTTCAGGAAAGCATATATGATTCGTTTTTAGAGAAGTTTACTACAGAAGTAGAGGCCTTAAAAATTGGAGACCCGCTTGAAGAATCAACAGAGATGGGGCCGATGATTACCGAGGAAGCAGCAATACGTGCTCAATCATGGATTGAAGAAGCAATTGATCAAGGAGCAACATTAGTGACCGGTGGGAAACGTAAAGGAGCGTTATTAGAACCAACTGTAATAGCTAATGTGCTACCTGAAATGAAAGTTGTTTGTGCAGAAGTATTTGCACCGATTGTTAGCATTATGTCATTTTCCACAGAGAAGGAAGTAATTGAACATGCAAATGCTACTGATTTTGGACTGCATGCAGGTGTTTTTACTTCGGATATTAACCAAGCAATACGTGTAGCAGACGCAATCGAAACTGGTGGTGTTTGGATTAATGAAGTGTCTGTACGCCGCTATGATCATATTCCATATGGTGGTGTGAAAAATAGCGGTATTGGAAAAGAAGGGGTTAAATATGCTATGGAAGAAATGATGGATACAAAATTTATTGGAATCAAACTTTATTAACAAAAACAAATAAAGCCAGATTATGGAGGAGTGAGTACGAATGAAAGTGAAAACAGCAGTTTTACGAACTTCAGGAGCTAATTTGCCATATAGAGAGAGTAAACCAATTAAGATTGAAACGCTAGAATTAGATGCCCCAGAGCATGGAGAAGTACTTATTCAAATTAAAGCTGCAAGTCTGTGTCACTCAGATTTATCCGTTATTAATGGAAGTAGACCACGACCACTTCCTATGGCTCTTGGGCATGAGGCTGCAGGTGTTGTTGTAGAAGTTGGTGAAGGGATTACAGATTTAGAACCAGGTGATCATATTGTATGTGTCTTTGTCCCAAGTTGTGGATATTGTCTTCCGTGTAAGGAAGGACGCCCTGCATTATGTGAACCAGGAGCTGAATCAAATACAGCTGGAACATTAATTAATGGAGGCATTAGACTACATGCTGATAGTGAAGCTGTTAATCATCATGTTGGTGTATCAGCCTTTTCAGAATATGCAGTGGTTTCTAGGAATTCAATTATAAAAGTTGAAAAGGATATTCCTTTTGAAAAACTTGCATTATTTGGTTGTGCCGTTATTACTGGCGTCGGTGCCGTTGTTAATACTGCTAATGTAAAGCTTGGTAGTACCGTTGCAATTGTTGGGTTAGGTGGTATCGGACTAAGTGCGTTGCTTGGAGCAGTAGCAGCAGGAGCCTCCCGAATTATAGCAGTCGATATTAATGAAGCTAAATTAAAACAAGCGAAGGAACTAGGAGCTACCGATGTGTTTGATTCCAAAGATAAAAACGTAATAGAACAAATAAAAGAATCAACCAATGGTGGCGTAAACTATGCATTTGAAACGGCAGGAGCAGTACCAGCAATGGAAGTCGCCTATGGCATAACTAAACGTGGTGGGACTACGGTGACTACTGGTTTGCCACATCCAGAGCATCAATTTTCATTTCCATATGTGACATTAACTGCTGAGGAGAAGACGTTAAAAGGTTCTTACGTTGGAAGCTGTGTTCCAGATCGGGATATTCCTCGTTACATGAATTTATTTAAACAAAATCGCCTGCCTGTTGATAAATTGATGACAGATTTTATATCATTAGATGAGATAAATGAAGGATTTGATAAACTGGCTAAAGGAGATTCGTCGAGGATTATAATTAAGATGTAAATAATAATATGAGTTATAGACAAAGTAAAGGAGCTCGGGTTAAAAAGCCTGAGCTCTTTTTAGTGTGGTGTGCATGTTAAGGGTTCCAGAAAACATATCCATTTTTTAGTAGAACGGTATAAATCCAAACCAGGGCAGCCTTGAGATACAATTTCATCAGTTCTCTAAAACCCAAAAACTTTGGAAATCCAAAAAAGTAGTGAATAGAAGCGTTCTATAAACCAAAACAGCAATGGAAATCTAGAAAAGTAGTGAATAGAAGCGTTCTATAAACC